>JBHJOQ010000123.1:0-13154 GCA_050329555.1 Acidimicrobiia bacterium
AACCGCACCGACGGCTCGGTCCGCCGCACCATCAAAGCCCGCGACCTGTGGTCCCGGATCGCCGAAGCGGCATGGGCGTGTGCCGACCCAGGCCTCCAGTTCGACACCACGATCAACGAATGGCACACCAGCCCGGCGGGCGGCCGGATCCGGGCATCTAACCCATGTTTCACCGGAGAAATGCGGGTGGCGACCGACAAGGGTCTGATTCCCTTCAAGTCGTTGGTCAAGCGAGTCGCCGAGGGCGAGTCGTTCGAGGTCTTCACCCACGATGCAACCAGCGCCGACCAGGCGTCGGAGACGATCGACCTCACCTCGCCGACTCAGGTCATGGTGACCGGGACCAACCAGATCCTTCGCCTCGAGTTCTCCGACGGCAGAGTCCTTCGATGCACACCCAATCACCGGCTATGGACGGCGAACAGAGGATGGGTGCAAGCTGATGAGTTGTCGGAATCGGATGAAGTTCGGCTCCTCGACCGGGAGATCGACTTCGGAATGGCCTCGTGGGCGATCCCGGTGGCGACGGATGCAGCCGAATACCAGAAGAATTCGAGCCGCAAATATGCAGTGAATTTGCCCGAGAAGTGGACCGAAGACTTCGCCCACTACCTGGGCTGGCTGGTCGGCGATGGGAGCATTTCCGATACCGCCACAGTCACGGTCTACGGCTCGACCGAAGAACAGCAAACAGCAATGGTCCTGCATCGCGAGCTGCTCGCCGGCTTCAACGGCGGGTACGCCCCGAAGCCAACCCGCATGGAGAACGGCACTTATCAACTCCGCGTCACACGGAACGCAATCCGCAGCTTCATCGAGGCCCTGGGAGTCTCGAAGCTCAAGGCTGGCGAGAAGCGAGTCCCCTGGTCGATCTTCGAGGCGCCGAAGCCAATCGTTGCTGCCTTCCTCCGTGGCCTATACGACGCCGACGGTTGCGTCCGTTACGGGGACACCACGAGGTATGTCGGTTTGGCCAGTGCCTCAAAGGAACTCCTCCAAGATGCACAGCAGCTACTCGACACCTTCGGTATCCACGGCTCGATCTACACGTCAATCCGAAAGAACGCCCCGTCGTTCGAGTACACGACGGTCGGCGGAGACCACCGGACCTATTCCGGCCGCTCCGATATAAACGATCTTCGAGTCATGGGATCCGACCTGGAACGTTTCTTCGCATCAATCGGGTTCGGGCTAACCAACAAAGACGACATCCTTCATCAGGTTCTGACCGAGACCACGAGGTATGCGACGCGGCATTGGGTCAGGCTCAAGGAGCGGTCGGAAGACGGTTGGGAGACGACCTATAACCTCACCGAGCCCAAGAATCACAGCTACCTGGCTGCCGGTGTGCTCGTCAGCAATTGTAGCGAGTACATGTTTCTCGACGACACCGCCTGCAACCTGGCCTCGCTCAACCTGGTCAAGTTCTACGACGACAAGTCCCAGGTCTTCGACATCGAGGGCTACCAGCAGGCGGTCCGCCTCTGGACCATCGTCCTCGAGATCTCCGTGGCCATGGCCCACTTCCCCTCCCGGGAGATTGCCCAGGGATCCTACGACTACCGGACCCTCGGGCTCGGCTACGCCAACCTCGGCTCGCTGTTGATGCGCCAGGGCATCGCCTACGACTCCGAAGAGGGGCGTGCCATCGCCGGTGCTCTCACCGCGGTGCTCACCGGATACTCCTACGCGACCTCTGCTGAGATTGCCGGAGTAACCGGCCCCTTCCCCCGCTATGAGGAGAACCGGGAGGCGATGCTGCGGGTGATCCGCAACCACCGCCGTGCCGCCCACAACCAGACCGACTTCGAAGGCGTCAGCTCGAGCGTGATGACAATCGACCCCGACCACTGCCCCGCAGACCTGCTCGCAGCAGCCCGGTCCTCATGGGACCTCGCCCTCGAACGTGGCGAGAAGGACGGGTTCCGAAATGCCCAGGCCACGGTGTTAGCGCCAACCGGCTGTCTCGTTGGGGGCTCGCTAATCGCCACCGATCGCGGCCTCGTGCGTCTCAACTCACTCGGTGATCCCGGCGGCAAGCAGTGGCAGGACCTAGGTGTCGAAGTCTCGACAGACGAGGGCCCGAAGACCGCCGAGCAGTTCTACGTCAACGGCGTCGAGCCGGTGGTGACCGTCGACACTCGACGCGGGTACCGCATCAAGGGAACACCTACCCATCGAATCAAAGTCGTCGGGAATGACGGAGTGTGGACTTGGAAGCGATTCGGCGAGATCGCTCCGGACGACTTGGTGCCTTTGCAACTGGACCAGCTCGTCGGCGAACCCCGGCGAGTCCAATTGCCGCCGCTCGGCGAAATGCACTGGACCGGCGACTTCACCACGCGTGTCCCCGAGACCGTGACACCGGAGCTTGGAGAGTTCGTCGGCTACTTCATGGGTGATGGCTCCCTTCATGCCAAAGGGCTGCGGCTCGCTGTCGCTGCCGGAGACTTCGACGTGGTCGAGCGTTTGTCACTGCTCGGAAAGCAGTTGTTCGGGCTGGAGGCACACCTCACCGAGAGGGCCGGGTACACCGAAGTCGCTTACCACTCCGTCCCATTGGCGCTGTGGTGGGACGCCGCAGGATTCGCCAAGCGCGCTCCCGTCGAGGGCCACTCCGGCAAGGGGTGGCACCCGCACATCCCGGCTGCTTTGCTCCACACCAACGACCCTGAGGTCTACTGCTCCTTCATAAGGGGGCTCTTCGAGGCCGACGGAACCGTCCATGCCGATGGCTACCCGAGTTGGTCGACGACGAGCATCGAGTTCTCCCACGACGTGCAGAACTTGCTATTGGCTTTAGGGATCCCGACCACGCGGAAGTTCGACACGACCGGGTGGGGTGACTCGAAGCTTGCCGTTCTCAGAGTTCTCAATCTCTCCTACGGACAGGAATGGGCGCAGCTCGTCGGATTCATCAGCGGCCGCAAGCAAGCAGCGACTCGTGCAATCAAAACCCGCCAGGCATCGCGCCACGATCATGTACCGGTCAGTCGGGAATTGGTCGATCGGCTGGCCCCCGACAACGACCCGCTCCGCAAGACGATGCTGCTGGCGTTGAGCCGGACAGGGTTGGTGTCGCGTCGCTCCGCCCGGGAGTTGTACGACCGTACCGGGGATGCCGAACTGGGACACCTTCTGGGGTTCTTTTACGACCGGGTCGAAAACGCGGAGCTCGGTGAGGAAGAGCTGACCTACGACCTTTCAGTCCCTGAGAACGTCACCTATGTTGCCAACGGGTTCGTCTCCCACAACACCATCGGGTTGCTCATGGATTGTGACACCACCGGTGTCGAGCCCGACTTCTCCCTGGTCAAGTTCAAGAAGCTGGCCGGCGGCGGTTACTTCAAGATAGTCAACCAGTCGGTGGCTCCCGCACTCCAGCGTCTCGGCTACACCGAGGCCCAGATCAAGGAGATGGTGCAGTCCATCGTCGGCACCTCCTCGATCGATGGCGCCCCGCACATCAACCGGGAGACGCTCCTCGAGAAGGGGTTCACCGATGAAGACCTGACCAAGCTGGAAGCCGCGCTCCCCGCAGTCTTCGAGCTGAAGCACGCCTTCAACGTCTTCACTTTCGGTGAGGACACGATGACCAGGCTCCGGTTCGGGCCGGACGACTACGCCTCGTTCGATTTCAACCTGCTTCGTGCCCTCGGGTTCACCCAGAGCCACATCAACGAGGCCAACGACCACATCTGTGGCCGTCAGACCATCGAAGGTGCCCCCCACCTCGCCGACGAGCACCTCAGCGTGTTCGACACCGCCAACAGGAACGGCAAGTACGGCGAGCGGTTCATCCACCACGTCGGCCACATCAAGATGATGGCGGCGGCCCAGCCGTTCATCTCGGGGGCGATCTCCAAGACGATCAACATGCCCCAGGAAGTGACCACCGACGACATCGAAGAGGCCTACCAGCTCTCCTGGGAGCTCGGCCTCAAGGCAATGGCGCTGTACCGGGACGGTTCGAAGGCTGCCCAGCCGCTCAACTCGACTTCCGATGAGGGCGAGGACAACGAGGACGAGGACGCCGCGATCACCGCAGCCGTCGAAGCGGAGAAGGCCATCCACTGGGGTAACCTTCCGGCGGGCATCTCCCCCTCGCAGGCCTACGCCCGTGGGATGAAGCCGCCCAGGTTCCTGCTCCCCTCACGGCGTGCCGGATACAACCAGGAGGCTCGGATCGGCGGGCACAAGGTGTTCCTCCGCACCGGGGAGTACGACGACGGGACCCTCGGCGAGATCTTCATCGACCTGGCCAAGGAAGGGGCGACCCTCAAGGGAATCCTGAGCTGTTTCGCCATCGCCGTCTCCAAGGGGCTGCAGTACGGGGTGCCGCTGGAGGAGTACGTCGACACCTTCACCTTCCAGACCTTCGAGCCGAGAGGCATGGTCGAGGGGCATCCCAATATCAAGATGGCCAACTCGATCGTCGACTACGTGTTCCGTGCCCTCGGTGTCGAATACCTGGAGCGGGACGAGCTGGCCCAGGTTCCCCCGGTTCGGGAAGGCGAGCTCCCCGAACCGGCAGCGGGCCTGGCCGCCGAAGCGGGTTACCAGCTCGACCTGTCGGACGCAGCCGCCGAGGACGACGTCGACATCGTCCGCAAGGCCGCTGAGTACGCCGACTCCCCCGACGGATCCAGCGCCGACATCACGATGGTGACGGTGGTCGAGAGAGAGATGGTCGCAGTCGTTGCCGCCGGCTCAGCCGGCGCCGTCGACATGGTCCTCTCCGACAACATGGGCGACGCTCCCGCATGCTCCAACTGCGGTCACATGACCATCAGAAACGGAAGCTGCTACGTCTGCCTCACCTGTGGAGACACGACGGGTTGTAGCTAACAAACCAAGCGATTGAGGAAGGAGGGCGGCATAAGGACCGCCCTCCTTCTTTGTGCCGAACGAGATGATTCTCGGGCTATCCGAGACATCCGGCCACACAGCTGCTCCTCAGCCGGTGGCTTCGCTGATCTCCCATAGGTGGCCGTCGGGGTCGGGGAAGAAGCAGCGGATCTCCCCTCCGCGGTCGTGGGGAGGCGTGAGGAAGGAAGCTCCACGTGACTTCAGCACGTCGTAGCTGTCACGGCAATCCTGGACCCGGATCGTGAACGCGTGGCTCACCTGCTTGGCGTTCGGCGGCGCCATGGTCACCTCCGGCTTGTCGGCTGTGGGCTCCCCGCCCAAAACGAGGAGCAGCCAGTTCCCGTTGAAGGAGAGAACCACAGACTCCCCGTATTCCCGGTACAACTCGGCGCCGAGCACATCCAGATACCACGTCTTAGATACAGCCGTGTCGGCCACGACGAGGATATGGGTGAGAGCCATCTCGGGGGTCGGGAAGTCGCCGGGCATCATTGGAGTCTACGACGGAAGGGTGATGTCGACCGGCCCTATACGCTCGGCGGTCGTCAGGTCCCCTACTCTGGTTGGCTCAGACGCAGAGGCCGTCCGAGACGCCGCGTCCGCACAGCAGCGTGACTTCGACGGTGCGCAGTGTGAAGCCGTTGCTGGACTCCTCGGCGAAGATGTGGAGGCGGACTCCGCGGACCGCGTCATCTGGGAAACCGACCACGTCGTAGATGACCTCGGTGAGATCGCCTTCGGCAATGTCGGTGACCTGGACGATGTCGGACTCGGGCTCCTCGTCAGAGGCGAAGACGGCGGCCACAACCTCGGCCAGATCGGTCATCGTCGCCTCGACCGGCCGTTCGCCAAGTTCGTCGATGACGTTGGCGGTCTCGTCGGTGACAGTGCCTTCATAGGCGACGTACGCGAGGTTGACCCAACCGACGGTGCCCTCGTAGTCCACTTCGATCCAGAAGCCAGGAGAGAGATCGCGGGTGTTTCCCTGGGCCACCAGGTCCGTGTATGTGGCTGGGATCTCGTCGCTGATCGGCTGGTCGGCTCCGGGGGCTGCCCTCAGGTTGAGTACATCGTCGTATGCGACTCCTGCGACCATCACGACGTCATCGGCGGCCGGCCCGAAGTCGATCGACTCACCGGCGAGCGTGGTGGGGGTTGCCTGGGTGGTGGTGGTGTCAGCCAGCGTGGTCGTCATGTCGACCGAGGTTGTCGTCGACAGAGGCGCGGTCGTAGTGGTTTCACCTACATCAGCCCCGCAGGCGGCAAGCAGCATGGCCATAGATGCCAGCAGGATGGTTGTTATTCGTCTCATGCCCCTCAGACGGAGCCGAAACCGGAAATGGGTGACGCGGCTTCGAATCTCTCCATACGTCCCGACCTTACCCTGGGGCAAGACGAGCAAACATCCCTCAGGCCGTCGAATAGAGCCTCTGCATAAGACTGCTACCTGAGATCCGCAATGGTTCCCCCCGTCAGCTTCAAAAGTGCAGCGACCTCCAACTCAACCTGCAAACCCCGCTTTGCCCGCGCTCACATAGATCCTCTCGTGTCGGGTAGCGCTGTCGTCACCGGGATGATCGCTACGACATGCTCACCGTCGACCACTGCCATCAACGTCTTGAAAACCTGCGTTTCTTCGGCGCCGATCGCGGCTGCCACCGCCTCGCCGTACCCGTCACCCACGGCTTCACCCACCTCATAGCTGTGCAAGGCGTGCTCGATACCCGCCTGCTCCAGGGCGCACACGGCCGGGGTCGACATCAGCCGGCACGTTCGAACATCTGGTCGGCGATTTCCACGAGACGCTCGCCGCCTTCCACTCCCGTCCACACCTCAGGGATGGCCGTCGCCCCGTAGCGGGCTCCCGCCAGTGCGCCCGCCATGGCGGCGATGGTGTCGGCGTCACCGCCGATCCTGATCGCCCGCACGACCGTCTCCTCGAACCCACCGGAAGCGAGGAAACAATAGAGGGCGGTGAGCACCGAGTTCCCGGCGCTGACCCCGTTCCCGAGATGAAGCCGGGCGTAATCCTCATCGGACGTCTCGATAGCCTTAGGGAGAACCTCGAGTTTGCTCCGGAAGATCTCCGCCTTCACCAGGTCGTCGAGGGCACCGAGCAGCACGTCACGGTCGAAGTCATCCCGTAGAGCGTGGGCGGCTGCCACCGCCTGGATCGCCGCACCCTCCACGCCCACCGGGTGGGTGTGGGTCACTTCAGCGGTCTGCTCGGCCAGGCGGACCGTCGCATCGATGTCCGGGAACCCCCACAGCGCCACCGGCGCCACCCGCATCGCCGCGCCGTTGCCGTACGACCCGGTCCCGCCGAACTGGGAGCGTGCGGTCTCCGCCCAGTTGAAGCCCCGGAGGACGCGGGAGAAGACGTCGACCACGTTGGCGCCGTATCCCCGGTACGGCTCCTGCTGATACCCCTGGGCGAACCGCATCGACATGTCCGCACCGTCGAATCGGCCCGCAGCGAGCAGCGACTCGGCCAGCCAGATGGTCATCGCGGTGTCGTCGGTGTAGATCATCGACCGCGGGCCAGCGAGGATCTCATCGATGTACGACTGGCTCACAACCTGATGCCCCTCGACGGGCCGTCCCAGGGCGTCACCCACGGCGGTGCCCAGCATCAGGCCACGGAACCGGTCTCGTGTCGTCATCGTTGCGTCACCTCCCCATCATGATGTCAGACGGACCACGACCTTCCCCAACGAGCGTTCCTCGCCGAGAAGTCGCATCGCTTCGGGCGCCTCGTCGAGGGTATAGACCCTGTCGATCACCGGTGTGACCCGCCCGGCGACCACTTCCTTCGCCAGGTCTTCCAGATCGGCAGAGTTGGGCCGCGCGATCAGAACCCCCAGGTGCTTGCTGCCCAGCTTCGAGATCAGTCCTCCGACCAGAAACGCCTGGAGCAGCCGGCGCGCCGGCCCACCGACCACCAGGTAGACGCCCCCGTTCGTGAGGGCTCGTCCGTTGGCGAAGACGGAGCGGCTGCCGACGAAGTCGAGGATCCGGTCGTATTTGTCGACGCCCCTCGTGTAGTCCGCGATAGCGTAGTCGATGACCTCGTCGGCGCCGACCGACGCCAACAGGTCGAGCTTGATCGCGCTGTCGACCCCGGTCACCTCCGCACCGAGCAACCTGGCCACCTGCAACGAGAAGGTCCCGCCTCCTCCCCCGGCGCCGTTGACCAGGACCTTCTGCCCGGGTTGGACCCCACCCCTGGCACGCATCCCCTGGACGGCCAGCAGCCCGGCCTGAGGCAGTGCAGCCGCGGTCTCGAACGACAAGCCTGCGGGCTTCAGCGCCAGAGGTGCTGTTTCGGGAACCGAGACATACTCGCCCAACCCGCCGCTCCCGGCGTAGAGGATGTCGCCAAACACCTCATCTCCGGGCTGGAAGCGGGTGACGTTATCGCCCACTTCCTCAACGGTGCCAGCAATGTCGGAACCGAGGATGGCCGTCGACGGTTTGAGCAAGCCTCCAAACCGGACGTAGGCCGGGCTGCCGACGAGGGTTTCCCAGTCGGACCGGTTCAGCGATGCAGCATGAACCCGGATGAGCAGGCCATTGTCCTTGAGCGCCGGCTTCTCGACGTCCGTGAGTCTGAGGTTCTCCGGCCCGCCGTAGCGATCGTAAGTTACCGCCTTCATGCCGGCCGGCTGGAGTCGGATTGCGGGCTTCGGTGGCCGGGACGAATCGGTGTCGCAGTGCCAGGTCTCATCTGGTGAACAGTAGGACGGTGGCGCATTTCTAAGGTGGCCGGATGACATCGAATCCTGACTACGACTCTGGCACCTATCCCCCGTTCGCTGTCACCGCCGACACCGCAGTCTTCACCCGCATCGACGGCCGCCTCTGCGTCTTGATGATCGAGCGGGGCTCCGAGCCCTACCTGGGGCGGTGGGCACTGCCGGGTGGGTTTGTCGACATCGACGAGGACCTGCCCGTTGCCGCGGTGCGTGAGCTCGCCGAGGAGACGGGCATCGACGCCGTCGACCTCCGACAGCTGGGCGCATACGGCGCCCCCGATCGGGACCCGCGGATGCGGGTGGTCTCGGTTGTCTTCTGGACGTTTCTCGACGACCTCGGCGACCCCGATGGTGGCGACGACGCCGCCGATGCCTTCCTGGTCCCCATCGATGAGGTTCTCGCCGACCCTTCTCGGCTTGCCTTCGATCACCACCAAGTCCTCATGGATGCCGTGGCACGAGTCGAAGCCGAGCTCGCCTGACGGTCGAATACAGTCTCCGGAATTATTTTCAGTTTTCGCGATCAGGGGTCTGGAATTTGTCATGGCAGGGTTGTATCTTCAGAACATATGTTCGATTCAGAGGTTGTTGAAGCCCCTCCCGTGAGCTATGACCAGCTCGACCTTTCCGAGGCCGAATGGTCGTTGTTGGACCTTCCGGTCGAAACTGGACGACCCGGTATACCCGCAGGGCTCGACACTCTCGAACCCGGGCCCGCTCTCGGTGCGATCCTTTCCACGATTGATGTGTCCTCGGTTTCCGGTAGGGCACGGGTGGCAGTGCTCCAGGCGCACAAACGGCAGTCAGCGCATCATGAGGCCGGCGCCTACCGCGGCATGACCGCTATCGCCGACTACATGATCGAACTGGGCGACGACCTCGAATGCGCCGAGGAGGCTGCCGCCCACGAGATCCGTGCCGCGCTACGTATGACCCGCCGTGCCGCCGAAACCGAACTCGGGCTGGCACAAGACTTCAGACACCGATTCCCAGCTATCGGCGACGCCCTGGCCCGAGGCGACATCGATGTCCGCCGAGCACGAACGGTCGCATACGGCACCGCACACCTCTCCAGCGAGGACGCCCGCGAAGTTGTCGACCGCATCATCGACCGGGCACCACAGCTGACGACAGGTCAACTCGCCGCGATGATCCGCGAACTCTGTTTCACCGTGGATCCCGAAGAGTCCGAATCCCGCTACGAACAGGCACACGGCGACCGCAGAGTCTTCCGTGAGGCCACCGAAGCGGGAACAGCCAATCTCATGATCCTCAACGCCGCCCCCGACCGAGCCGCCGAAGCCTCCAACCTGATCAACAAAATGGCGCTTAATCTCAAAACAGCAGACGAAACCCGGACCCTCGACCAGCTCCGCGCCGACGTCGCTCTCGACCTCCTCACCGGGCGAGCCAACAGCACCCCAACCGGGAAAGGGACCATCGACCTCTGTGTCGACCTCACCACCCTCGCCGGGCTCACCGACACACCCGGAGACCTCGCCGGATTCGGCCCCGTCATTGCTGACATCGCCCGCCAGGTCACAGAACACCAACAACAAGCCGAATGGCGGTACACCATCACCGACCCCGAAACCGGGCTGGTCATCGACAACGGAACCACCAAACGACGCCCCAACACCAACCAAACCCGGTATATCCAAGCAAGAAACCGGACCTGCATTACCCCCGGATGCCGCATGCCCGCAGTCCGAGACTGTGATATCGACCACAGCATCCCCTACTCCGAAACCCGGCGCACCACCACCGACGAACTCGCACCACTCTGCCGCCACGACCACTGCATCCGACACAGATACGGATGGACCTACACCCCGATCCCCGGCGGCGACTACCTCTGGACCAGCCGCCTCGGACTGAAATACACAACCAGCGGACGACCACCCCCGTAGCGACCGGAGCTTCCGCCGGGCCGTGTTTGAATGATCCGATGCCCCGGTCCCGCCTCCCCGCACAGTTTGTCGACGGACCCCGAAAGTGAACGAGCTGATCGGCGTTCACGAACTGGTGCTTCTCGTTCTCGGGCTCGCCGCCTTCGGCGTGGTCGGCCTCCCCCACCTCCTCCGCCGGCAACCGCTGTCCTACCCGATCATCTTCGTGGCCGGAGGGGCGATCCTCTTCTCCCTCCCTCTCGGGCTTCCCTCCGCCGACCCGATCGCACACGCGGGAGGGGTGGAGATACTCACCGAGATCGGAGTGATCACCGCCCTGATGGGCGCCGGCCTCGCCATCAACCGAGTCCCGGGCTGGAAGACGTGGAGTTCGACGGTGAAGTTGCTGGTGATCACCATGCCGCTCACCATCGCTGCAGTCGCCGGGCTCGGATGGTGGGTGCTCGGCCTCACCCCTGCAGCGGCGGTCTTGCTTGGGGCAGTGCTCGCCCCCACCGATCCGGTCCTGGCCAGCGATGTCCAGGTTGCTGGTCCTGACGGCGATGACGACGACGAGGTGAGGTTTGCCTTGACCTCGGAGGCAGGGTTGAACGACGGCCTCGCCTTCCCGTTCACCAACCTCGCCATCTTGATCGCGCTGGAAGGAATCGCTCCTTCGGGCTGGCTCGACGATTTCCTGCTCGTCGAACTGGCATACAAGGTCGTGGTCGGCCTCCTCGGGGGCATCGTCGTCGGGAGGGGTCTTGCCTGGGCGATCTTCGCCCGGAAGTCGCCCCTGCCCGGCATCCGTGACGGGATGATCGCCCTGGCGGCAACGCTCATCGCCTACGCCGGGACCGAAATGATCGGCGGGTACGGGTTCCTTGCCGTCTTCGTCGCAGCCCTCGTGATCCGCAACCAGGAGCGGAAGCACTCCTACCTCGAGGTGATGCACCAGTTCTCCGCTCAGATCGAGCGCCTCCTCAGCGCAATCGTCCTGATTCTGTTCGGAGGTGCGCTCGCCAGCGGGATCCTCCGGTTCCTCGACTGGCGGGGCATCCTCGTTGCGATTGCGATCGTGCTCGTCATCCGCCCGGCGGCCGGAATGTTGGGGTTGGCACGATCCGAGATGTCCCACTCCGAACGTGGAGCCGTTGCCTTCTTCGGGATCAGAGGCGTCGGGTCGTTCTACTACCTCGCCTATGCCTCCAACCAGGTCGAATTCATCAATGTCGAGCAACTCTGGGCGATCACAGCCCTGGTGGTGATCATCTCGATCGTGGTCCACGGCGTGACGGCGACCCCGGCAATGGCGTACATCGACCGTAGAAACGGCGGCTGACGAGCGCTTCGAGCAAGGGAACCATGCGCGTTTTCGCGAGCAGCGCCGGTTCAGCGCGGATAACCTCTCACGTTGGGTAAGTACCAAGCGCATTTAGGAGAAAGATGTACTCCTTGATTTCCAGTGCACGGATTCTGTTCCGCGCAGCCCTTCTCATCTTCGTGGTGACGATTGTCATCGGGATCCTCAACGGAATGGACATCTGGCAGCCATCCCACAACATGCTGCTAACCCACGTCCACGCCGGAACCCTGGGATGGATCACCCTCGCCGTGCTCGGTGTGGCGATGCTGATGTTCGGAGGGGAATCCACCGGGGATGACGCCCGTCAGGCCAAGACCCTTGCGTTGAGCGCGGTCGCAGCGACGGTGCTCTATGTGGTCGCGTTTGCCACCGGCACCGGCATTTTCCGCCCGATAGCGGGGACCGTCATGTTGGTCGCGATCGTTTGGGCTTTGGTCTGGGTTTCCCGGCGGTACGCCAGCTCGGCCCGCACGACATCTCAGTTGGCGATGCTGCTGACAATGGTCTCACTCACCATCGGTGCCGTTCTTGGTGTCCTCCTCGGGCTGTTGATTGCCCGTGGCTCGTTGCCCGGCCTGAGCACCGAGACAGCACGCTCACTCGCCGGAGCCCACCCGCCCGCGATGCTCATCGGATACCTGATCCTCGCCGGAGTCGCAGTCACCGACTGGGTGCTGAAGGGCCCTGAAGGCAGGAGCGGCCGGATAGTTGCCTGGTCGCTGTTCATCGCAGGCATCGCGGTCAACCTCGCCTTCATCCTCGACATCGAAGCCCTGATCCAGGTGGCGACGCTGCTCGAGGTGGTGGCGATTGTGATCTACCTGGTGAGGATGTGGCCCAGGATCAGGCCTTCCGCCTGGTCCGGCGGTAGCGGCGAGAATTTTGCCCGCATGTCGATCGTCTTCCTTGCCATCGGCATTGCGCTCTTGGTCAACGTGGTGCGGCTTTTCATTTCGGGAGAGCTCGACCCAGAGGCAGGGACGGGCCCGATTGGAGTCCTTCTGGCCTTCGATCACGCCATGTTCATCGGAGTCATGACCAACGCCCTCTTCGCCGTCGTGGCTTCCACCTGGGGCCCGGGCGACAACCGGATCTCGTTGTGGGCGGTAAACGGCGGGCTCGCCTTGTTCCTGGTCGGATTGTTCGCCGATATCACGATCCTCAAACAGATCGGCGCCCCGGTCATGGGCCTTGCCCTCCTCCACGGGATCGCCGTGTATTACCTGGCAACGGGTCGCGAAGAGGCGGCAGTCAGCCGGTAATCGTCAGCGGGTA
>JBHJOQ010000019.1:0-6602 GCA_050329555.1 Acidimicrobiia bacterium
GGGTCAGGTGGCCGCCCTGGTCGAGGCGCATTCCGAGGACTGTGTCTCCAGGTTCGAGCAGCGAGAAGTACACGCCCATGTTGGCCTGCGCCCCCGAGTGCGGCTGGACATTGGCATGGTCGGCTCCGAACAGGCTCTTGGCCCGATCGATCGCCAGTTGTTCCATCTCGTCGACCACCTGGCAACCCTCGTAGTAGCGCCGGCCCGGGTAACCCTCGGCATACTTGTTGGTGAAAACCGAGCCCGAGGCAGCCATCACGGCCGGTGAGGCGAAGTTCTCCGAGGCGATCAGGTGGATGCTGGAGTTCTGGCGTTCCAGGTCCTTGCGGATCAAACCTGCGATGTCAGGGTCGACCTGTTCAATTGGGTCCATCGAAATCATGACCCCGACAGTAATAAGGCGCCCGGTCGATCGCGCACCACCACCCGAACCTGCCCCGCGATAAACGGACGGGCATCAAGCCGTCAGGTCGACAACTCCCTGTCGGAGGACCACCGGGTCGGTGCCGGTGGCGTCGACGACAGTGGATGCCACACCGCCGGGGCATGAACCCTCGATGTAGACCGCAACCCGATCTCCCAGCACCGCTCTCGCGCCGTCGGCGTCATAGGTCTCAGGACCCCCGCTCAGGTTGGCGGAGGTGACAGCCAGCGGTCCGGTACGGCGCAAAAACGCCAGAGTGGTCTCATGGTCGGGAACTCTGATCCCGATCGTGCGGGCGTACTGGTCGCCGACCCAGGTGGAGAACACGACGCGGGGAGTCACTACGAGAGTGAGCGCGCCGGGCCAATGGCGATCGGCCAGTTCCCTGGCGACTCCTTCGATTACAGCCAACGATGCCGCCTCCTCCGCCGAAGCGACCAGCACGCCGATCGGCTTGGCCGCCGGGCGCCCTTTCAATTCGTAGAGTCGCGACACCGCCACTTCATCGAGAGGGTCGATGGCCACCCCGTAGACGGTGTCGGTGGGCATGCCGACGATCTCCCCACGCTGGATGGCTTCGACAGCAGCGTCGAGGTTCAAGGCTTGACTCCGATGACATAGCGGTCCCGGCCGGCCAAGTCCTGGCGAACCACCATCGGGATGCCCGGAAAGGAAGAGGCCGCCGCGACTCCCTGCTTTTCTCCGATCTCACACACGATCACACCGCCGGGACGCAGCCATTGGGCGGCCGACGCTCCGATCCTCTCGATGACCTCCAGGCCCGAGCGCCCCGCCACGAGAGCGACCCGAGGCTCGCGCTTCACATCATCGGGAAGGCGATCGAATTCGGCCTCGGACACATAGGGTGGGTTGGCAACGAGGAGGTTGACCTTGCCGGCCAGAGACGCAGGCAGCGGGTCGAACAGGTCTCCGCTACCGAGATAGATCTGGCTACCGATCCTTGCCATATTCTGCGCGGCCACATCGATCGCATCGGGTGATATGTCGGTTGCGAAGACCGATGCGGACGGGAAGTGCTGTTTCAGAGCGAATGCGAGGGCACCCGAGCCGGTGCACAGGTCGACGATCACCTCGGGGAGCCGGACCATCCGGGCCGCTATCTCAAAAAGGGTCTCGGTCTCTGGACGTGGAATCAGAACTCTGGTGTCGACGAGGAGCTCGACCGGGCCGAACTGAGCAGTTCCTTCGATGTATTGCAGGGGCTCACCCCCGAGTCGACGTTCGACCAGGGATTCGATCGATCCGGTGGCCCCGGCTACGGCTTGGAGGCGGCGCAGTTCATGGTCGGGCAAACTGTCCATTCGCCCAAGTCTGACAGAAGAGGGGCATCTAGCGGGTACCGTCCCAGCGAACCGACCCCGAATCTCGCTCGGGGGCGGTTTTGTGAGACACTTATGGCTTGATTCCAATGGAAAACTCAGAAGCCAACACCACCGTCCCGCAGCGAATTCTCGTTGCCGATGACGTCGAGGCCGTCACGACTCTTCTGGTGACCGCGCTCGAGATCGCAGGATATGAGGTTGTCGTCGCGGAAAACGGCCAGAAGGCCTATGAGCTGGGCAAGAGCGGGCAATTCGACCTCGCGGTAATCGACCAGCTGATGCCCGGCCTTCTCGGCACCGAGATTCTGGGGCGCTGGCAGTCGGAGGGCATCCGCATTCCTGTAATCATGCTCTCGGGAGTCGAAGACGATGAGATAGTGGTGGGAAGCCTCGACTCAGGCGCAATCGACTATGTACACAAGCCGTTCCGTCTCCCCGAGTTGTTGGCAAGGATCCGGAAGAACCTCAACTAGACCCGGTACCGCTCCGGGCGCCGGTGTATCCGGTACCACACGCACACTCTGCTCAACCCCGCCCGGTTTCTCCCGATACCACCTAGGTAAATGACGAGTTTTGATATTGCAATGGCCGCGGTGACGGTCATGTTTGTGGTGAGCACGATCCTCCTGCTGGCCGTGGTCGCGTTCAAATGGGTCAACGGCCGCCGGTTGGCGGCGCATGCACAAAGGCGGATCGCCTACCTCAAACTGCTCAGCCAACATGTGGCCGCCCCCGGCTCGACCGGCGAGATTTCGATCCGTCAGGCCGATGACGACGCCTTTATCGATGCTCTCATCGACATCCGGCACACCCTGTCCGGGACTTCGATCGAAACCCTCGACGGGATTGTCGACCGTGCCGGCCTGATCAGCCACCAGGCGAAGCGGCTCCGCTCCCGGTTCCCGTTGGGAAGGAGGCTGCGAGCTGTCGTCTCACTTGCCGAGATCGGGGATCCGAGGGCAGCGCGGATCCTCATGCACCATCTTTCCGACCGTGTGCCCGAGATCAGGGTGCAGAGCGCCCGCGGATTAGCCCGGATGCGTTACACGGCCGCGATCGACGTGATCCTCGATCGATTTCACCGGGAGACACCATGGGTCCAGTCCCGATTCGCCGAGACGCTCGCTTTGTTCGGGCGGGACGCGGTATGGCCGCTCACCGCCTGGGTCAGGGTCAATCACAACCACGGTGACACCGGCGTCACCGAGATCATCCGCATCCTCGGCGTCATCGGCGACTCCGAAGCTGGCCCCGCCCTAGCCGAGTTGTTGTACTCGGCAAAAGAGCCCGAGATTCGGATCGCTATCATCGAGACACTCGGCCTGATCGGCGGACCTCTGGCCCTCCGGCCGTTGCGCCGAATGATCCAATCCGGAGACTGGAGGATCAGGGCAAAGGCCGCAACCGCTTTCAGCAAGATCGGCGATCCGTCGATAAACCCGATTCTCAAAGAGGGTCTGGGCGATCCATCGTGGTGGATGCGGAGGAACTCCGCCGCCGCCCTCGCGGCGTTACCCGGCGGGATCGATCTCCTCTATGACGCCATCGGAGCTCCCGACCACTTCACCCGCGATGCCGCCGCCGAAGCTCTGGCGGACTGTGGTGAGCTGATCGCGGCGCGCGACAGGCTCGAAGAAGGCTCGGCAGACCAACGCGACGTCGAGCTCGTCAGCTACATGCACACTCCGGAGCCGCTGGCCTCATGATCCTCGGAATCATGGAATGGGTTGGCTACGCAATCCTCGCGTACTTCGTCCTGATGCAGCTCTACATGTTTTATCTCGCAGTGCGCTCGGCAACGGTGCTCCGAAAGTCCCACCACCTCGACCGGTTCGGCCGTGTCGGGGAAATGCTGTCCAGCCACCGGGTGCCGCCGGTTTCGATAGTAATTCCCGCCTACAACGAGGAGCAGGGGATCGTCGAGGCGGTCCGCTCGATGGCGATTGTCGGCTATCCCCGCCTCGAAATCGTCATCACCAACGACGGATCGTCCGACGAGACACTCCGTCGGCTTATCGAAGAATTCGATATGGAGAAGGTGCGAATCCCTTACCGGCCCGACATCAAGACCCAGCCTGTCAAGGCCATCTACCGGACCCACCGTCCGATTCGGATCACGGTCATCGACAAGGAGAACGGTGGGCGTGCCGATGCTCTCAACGCCGGCATCAACGCTGCGCGCTATCCGTTCGCTCTCTGCACCGATGCGGATGTGATTCTCGACGCCAACTGCCTGATCAGGTCGATGCGCCACGTAGTGGAGGACCGGGATCGGACCATCGCCGTAGGCGGGAACATCAGGCCCCTGAACGGAAGCCGGCTTGAATTGGGCCATCTGGTTGAGGCCACTGTGCCGAAGAAGATGATTCCCCGGATGCAAGTGCTCGAATACCTCCGCACCTTCGTCACCAGCCGCCCGGCCTGGTCCGACATGAACGCACTGCCGTTGGTTTCGGGTGCTTTTGGAGTCTGGAAGCGGTCGGCGCTGATCGACGTCGGGGGATTCAGCGAGGGTCACATGGGTGAGGACATGGACCTGACGATGCGCCTCCACCGCTATCACCTAGATCGAAACATCCCGTACCGGATCGTCTACGAGCCGTCAGCCGTGATCTGGACCGAAGTCCCCGAAACAGCCGCAGTGCTTCGGAGGCAGAGAATTCGCTGGCATCGAGGTCTGATGACGGTTGTCTCCGACTTCAGGAAGATGACCTTCAGACGGCGCTACGACACCCTGGGTCTCGTCACCTGGCCGGGGATGGTTATGTTCGAATACTTGGCCCCGATCGTGGAATTCACCGGCTGGTTTCTGATTCCAGCCGCTTGGTTCTTCGGGGCGTTAGAGATGCCTCTGCTCATCGCATTTCTACTTTTGGCATATGGCGTCGGAGTGATCAACTCGCTGATGGCGATCCTCCTCGATGAGTCATTCGGCTACTACAACAGCCCGAAAGACATTGCACGGCTGGTGGTGATGGCCCTCGTCGAGAACCTAGGTTTCAGGCAACGCACGGTCCTCTGGCGGATCCGAGCCCTGTTCGGCGGGAAGACCACCAAGGTGTGGGGGAACATGGAACGGCTCGGAGTGGCGAACCTGGGCTCCAAACCTTCCAAAGCGGCTTAGGCCTCTGCCCCCTCGGCGAGCAACCTCGCTTGCTCATCCGCAGCGAGAGCGTCGACGAACTCGTCGAGCTCCCCCTGGAGGACTGAATCGAGACGCTTGATCGTCAGTCCGATTCGGTGATCGGTGACCCGGTTGTCCTTGTAGTTGTAGGTGCGGATCTTCTCCGAACGTCCACCTGTCCCCACCTGGTCCCGCCGCTCACCCGCGAGCTCTGCCTGATGCCGGTCCAGTTCCAGCTGGTAGAGCCGGGCACGGAGGATCCGAAACGCCTTCTCCTTGTTCTGGAGCTGGCTCTTCTGGTCCTGACACGTCACGACCAATCCGGAGGGCTCATGGGTGAGCCGGACGGCGGAATCAGTGGTATTCACCGACTGGCCACCCGGGCCGGTGGACCGGTAGACGTCGACCTTGACGTCGTTCACATCGAGTTCGACCTCGACCTCGTCGGCCTCGGGCAGCACGGCAACAGTGGCTGTCGAAGTGTGGACCCTGCCCTGGGATTCGGTCTTCGGCACCCGCTGCACCCGGTGGACCCCCGCTTCGTACTTCATCTTTGAATAAGCACCGCGGCCCTTGACGGCGATGGTGACCTTGTCGAATCCTCCTGCCTCGTTGTGCGAGGAATCGATCGTCTCGGTCTTGAAGCGGAGCCTCTCTGCGTACTTCTCATACATCCGGAGGAGGTCTCCAGCCCATATCGACGCTTCGTCTCCACCGACGCCTGACCTGATCTCCACCAGGACGTCGCGGGCGTCATTGGGGTCGGTCGGGGTAAGCGCAACTTTGATGCTTGCCTCGAGTTTGCCGATCTCGGCGGTCAGTTCTTTCGCCATCTGGGCCATATCAGGGTCAGATGACATCTCTTTGGCTTCGGCCAGGTCGGACTGGGCGGCACGCCAGCGACGGATGTCGGCGACCACGTCCTTCAGATCGGAGTGCTTCTTGCCAAGTTCGGCCAGCTGGTCGGAGTCGGCGAGAATCTCGGGGTCACCCAGCATGTTCTCAACTGCCTGGAAGGCGTCTTCGATCTCGGTGAGACGCCCGGAAAAGCCCTCGTCCATCAGATGTCCTCGCCGGTGGCGACCACTGAAACCTGCCGCCTGGCTTCGATAGCAGCATCGGGAACTCCGCCCCGACCGACCGCCTCGGAGAACGCCTCGTCATCCAGAGCGACGATAAGGCTCGCGATTGCAACTTCGATCTGGTCTTCGGCAGGGACATTGGTGGTTAGCTTCTGGAGCCATAACCCCGGCGCCGCGAGAATCCTGGCGAGGAGGTCCTCCCCGCGAGTGCCCGAGTACCGGATGAGCTCGTAGCTGGCTGCGGCGATGAGCGGGATCCCGAGGAGGCGCGAGACGACCAGAAACACCCAGCCGTGCTGGCCGAGGAAGGAGAAGAGAAGGATGGAGCCGAGCACGACGATCATGAGGAAGCTGGTGCCACATCGGGGGTGCTCGGGCGGGTAACGGCGGACAGATTCGATGCTGAGGGGCTGGCCCGCCTCGTACGCATAGATCGACATGTGTTCGGCACCGTGGAACTCGAAGACCCGTGCGATCTCCTTAGAACGCCCGATCAGCCACACATATCCCACGAACAGAACCAGCCGGAGGACACCTTCGACCACGCCAAACATCAGGTCGTCGGCTCCTGAGAGGAGGGTGGCCGCAGCGGCAGGGGCCAATATGAAGAGCCCGACGAAGATGAAGAG
>JBHJOQ010000095.1:0-2342 GCA_050329555.1 Acidimicrobiia bacterium
TGCCTGGCTCGCGGTTGAGGTCGGCTTGCGGGCTCTGCTCGTCCTCGGCCCTCGGGAATTGTCCCGAACCTACCTCGCCCGGGCTCTGCTCCACGACCTCAACGTCTTCCTCGGCCTGACCCTCACTGGTGCCTTGTTCGGAGAATTGTTCGTACCTCTGGGATGGTGGGCGTTGCCGATCGCCCTGCTTCCATATTCGTTCGCCCACACCGCCTTCGCCCGATTCCAGGAAACGAAAGTCACCTACAAGCAGACCATCCGGGCGCTGGCCCGGATCCCGGAGGTCTCGGGGCTCGGGATCGACGGTCACGCCGACCGCACCACCGAGATCGCCGCGGCCATAGCCAAAGAGATCGGTCTGGGACCGGTCCAGGTGGAGCAAATCGAGTTCGCCGGGCTGATGCACGACATCGGTCGGGTCAGCCTCAACGAGCCGCAGGTCCTGAAGATGGGCTACAGCGACGACGACATCGCCCGCTGGAGCGCCGAGATCATCGCCGAGGCCCCGTATCTTGACCGGGTGGCGGGTGACGTCCGCAACCAGTACCAGCCCTTCCGGCGTCCCGGTGAGGACACCGATCCGGAGATCTCAATCATCTCCCGGGTAATCAAAGTCGCCGCTGCATACGATTGGCAGATCTACCAGGAGGGCCGGACCCCTCTCCAGGCCCTGGAGCACCTCCATGCCGGGACCGCCTATGAATACGACCCCCAGGTAGTTGCCTCGCTACGCAGACTTCTCACGACCCGAGGAGTCCTGGAAACCGGACCCGCCCGCGCCGGAGCCCGCTAGACCGCATTGATTTGCCCTGTGCACGGTGGGCCGGAATCCGCATCGATTTGCTCAGCATGGGTTCTGACCGGTTTGCACTGTGCCCATCGGCTCGGAATCCGCCGCACCGATTTGCACTGTGCAAGCGATGGGTGACGGGCGACCGGATTCAGTGGGCGGAACCGGCTTCCGCCGACGCACCCCTCTTGAAGTAACGGCGTGGCTTGCGCAATTCGTGTTCGAGGAAGCGCGCAAGGCCTACCGCAAGGAACACGTCCCCGAGGCTGATCACCTGGCCGTGGCCGGCGAGGCGGAGCGGTATCAGGTCGCCAAGAACGGGGAGGAGGGTGTCGGGACCGAGGACTACATGTTTGAAGGATCCGGCGATGTCAGGATCGGCGATCGTGAACCCGCTCGCAACCACGGCGGCTTCGGTAAGCACCGGCATCCCTCCGTTGAGGGAGATGACGGTGAAGTTCATCAGCACTCCGAATCCAGCGAGCCACATGCCGGGATTGTCCCGGTTGACGATCACCAGAACCATGAGCAGCAGGAACGAGCCCAGCACCATCAGGAGCCCCGCCGTCTCTGCCCAGTTCTCCTGAGGAAGCAGCCTGGTTGCGCCCTGGAGACCGAAGCCAACAATCAGGAGCCACCACGATCGAAGCTCGATGTCTCCGAGGTTGGTCAGACGGCCGCCGCGAAGCATTGCAATCACCAGAGCCAGGAAGAGAACGAGCGCGAGCCACAGCATGGAGTCCGACGGTAATAGCCTTCGGTGTCCACCGATAGGCAAAGAATGGAGAACGCGGAAATGATTCAGTATCGGTCATCAGGCGGGCAGGCGACGATCACTATCGACGACCCCGAACGTCACAACCCGATGTCGACTGCCGTGATGCAGGGTTTGCTCGATGCCACCCGCAAAGCCGTCGAGGATGAAGAGGTCAGAGTGATCGTCTACACAGGCGAGGGTGACCGGGCGTTCAGCGCGGGTGGCGATCTTTCGGGTGGGTTCGTCGATGACGCGCTGGGTCGCCACCACGAGAGGGGAGCGCTCGCGGATCTGTTTCGGCTCATGGAGCGGGGCGGCAAACCGACGGTCGCGCGGGTCAACGGCCATGCCCTCGCCGGGGGTTTTGGCCTCGCCGTTGCCTGCGACATCACGATCTGTGTGGAGGGTGCCAAGCTGGGGACGACTGAAGTCAACGTCGGCTTGTGGCCGATGATGATCTCGGCCATCCTCGCACGCTCGGTGCCGCGCAAGGCTGCGCTCGACCTGATGCTGACCGGACGGGTCATCGATGCCCATGAGGCACAGCGGATCGGCGCGGTCAGTCGGGTCGTTTCCGCTGACGAACTCGATGCCGCGGTCGGCGAGGTGGTCGAGCGGCTGTTGAGTGCCAGCCCGGCATCGTATCTGATCGGTAAAGACTCGTTCGTAGGTATCTACGAACTGGGTTTCGACGCCGCTCTCGACCGCCTCCAGGGAGGGCTCACCGAAATCGCACTTACCGCCGATGCAGCAGAGGGAATCGAGGCTTTCCTTCAAAAGCGAGACCCGGATTGG
>JBHJOQ010000135.1:0-2462 GCA_050329555.1 Acidimicrobiia bacterium
GCAGGTCGGGCAGCCAGTCGGCCAACCGCGTCTCGATCTCGTCGAGGTGTGTCACAGACACGCAGCGTAGAGGCTCGGACCGGGAGCGCTTGCAGTTCGCGCCGGGTTACGTCCAGCCCCCTGACGAAGGAGCAATCGATGTCGCCGACTTTCCCGAGTTTCGCGAGATCGTTGCGCGCTTGGCGCTGACTCACCCGATTGAGCTATGTTGAACCGAGACAGCGAACCGGAGGCCGTGGCGATCTACCAATCGGCGGGGTCGGTCAAGCGACTGGGCCTGCTGCTTCTCACCGCAGCGATCGGTTTCGCAGTGGTCTTCCTCTTGATTCAGCTTCAATCCCCGGCCTAAAGAAAGAACCCCGTGACCGAGATGCTGCGCCGTGCCCGGAAGGAACGGGAACAACTCGAATTCGAGTTGTTGGCCCCCGCCGCCACCCGATCGACCGAGACCAGGGGTCGGGAAGGTCCCGAGGGCGAGGACGAGTTCCGCACCTGCTTCGAACGGGACCGCGACCGGATCATCCACACCAAGGCGTTCCGCCGGCTCAAGCACAAGACACAGGTGTTTCTCAACCCCGACGGGGACCACTACGTGACCCGGATGACTCACACCATCCATGTCACCCAGGTGGGCCGGGCCGTAGCCCGGGCCCTTGGACTCAACGAAGCATTGGCCGAGGCAATCTGTCTCGCGCACGACGTCGGCCACTCCCCTTTCGGGCACACCGGGGAAGATGCCCTCACCCCTTTCGTGGAAGGCGAATGGCTCCACTCGGCACATGGCGTCCGAACTCTGTCGATTCTCGAACCGCAGAACCTCACTCACGAGGTTCTCGACGGCGTCCGCGCCCACTCATGGAAGATCAGCCCCCCACCGGAGACTCCCGAGGGATGGGTTTGCCGCTTCGCCGACCGTATTGCCTATCTAACCCACGACGTCTCAGACGCTCTCCGGGCAGGGGTGATCGACTACCACGAAATCCCTGCGGACACCTTCACCACATTCGGAGCGACAAGCAGGGAATGGATCGGTTCGATGGTCAACTCGGTGATCGATGCCAGTTACCGGTCGGGACAAGTGGAGATGGAGCCGGAACATCTCCAGGTGATGGGCCAGTTGCGAGACTTCATGTTCGACCGTGTCTATCTGAGCCCTGAGACGGAACGCCAGAAGCAGCGGGCAATTCAGGTGATTCAGGATCTGGTGCGCTATTTCAAGGAAAACCCCGATGAGATTGCCCCAAGTTTTGCCGTGCCCGGATCGGACGCCCTGACGGCGGCGATCGACTACGTGGCGGGGATGACCGATCGGTTCGCCTTGACCACCTGGGACCGGCTGTTTCGGCCCCAGCTCGGCTTCTGAGCGGGGAGATTTCACCCACTCCACACCGGCTGGTTAGCGTTGGCCCTGATGCTCAAGATCGACTCGCTGGCGAAACGATACGGAGAGGTTGTTGCGCTCGACGGCTGCTCGTTCGAAGTCGGGCGCGGGCGCATGCTCGGATTCCTCGGGCCAAACGGGGCGGGGAAGACCACGGCGATGCGGGCCATTTTCGGCCTGGTCCGGCCCGACTCCGGAACGGTCACCTGGGACGGGTCGCCGATAGACGACCAATCGAGGCGGCGGTTCGGCTACATGCCCGAGCAGAGAGGCCTCTACCCGCGCATGAAGATTGCCGAACAAGTCGCCTACATCGGCCAGATTCACGGAATGATTGCCGCCGACGCACGCAGTGCAGCCGATAGCTGGCTCGACCGTCTCGGCCTCACGGAACGCCGCGACAACCCGCTCGAGAGCCTGTCGCACGGCAATCAACAAAGGGTCCAACTGGCGGTCGCCCTCGTCCACGACCCCGAGCTTCTGGTCCTCGATGAGCCGTTCAGCGGGTTGGACCCGATTGCAGCAGAGACGATGTCGCTCATTTTGACCGAGGAGGCGGCCAGGGGAAAGGCTGTGGTGTTCTCGTCCCACCAGCTCGATGTCGTCGAGGACCTCTGTGAAGACGTGGCCATCATCAACGAAGGCTCCATCGTGGTCGAGGGGGCCGTCAAACAGCTCAAGGACGCCGCGCCCATCCGTCATGTCGAGATCGAGTTGGATGAAGGCGCAGAAGACCTCCTTTCGGATCTGGATGGGATCAGACACGTGAGCCAGAAAGGCGATGTCCACACTGCAATCATCGACGCGGGCACTGACGTGCGAGGTTTGCTACTCAAGGCGCAGCAGACCGGCGCAATCCGCCACTTCACCTACACCACGCCATCCCTCACCGACCTCTTCCGGGAGGCGGTCAAGTGAGCAGCCTGTCGTTGATCGGCCTCGTGGCGAAGCGCGAGATAAAGGAGCGGGGGAAGTCCAAGCCCTACCTGATCACCTCTGGCCTCACCGCCCTGTTCGTAATCGCACTGATCGTCCTTCCCGGATTGTTCGGCGACGAGACCAACACCTTCGACGTCGGCTC
>JBHJOQ010000151.1:0-16099 GCA_050329555.1 Acidimicrobiia bacterium
TCTCAGCGACCGGGTTGTCGTCAGATACGACCACCGCTGATGGTCTCGACCCGGAATACCAGGGCCGATGTGGTGGCCACGGCCGGGCGGATGTTCGCGGAGAAGGGTTACCACGGGACATCCATGCGCGACCTGGGCAAGGAGCTCGGTCTGCTCGGTTCGTCGCTCTATTCGCATATCGATTCCAAAGAAGACCTACTTGTCGAGGTGGTCGATGAGGGGGCTCGCCTCTTCTTGGACTCAGCCCACAGAGCGATGGAAGCGGACGGATCGGCGGGGGAGCGGCTTCGGGCGCTGATCGCCGGCCACGCCGACGTGGTCCTCGACCACCAGGATGTGGTGCGGACATATCTGAACGAGGCCCGGATGCTCGACGAGGGGCATCGTTCAAGGGTGGTGGAGTCACGTGACGCTTACGAGACAGTGTTCCGGTCGGTGATTGCCGACGGTGTGGACTCCGGTGAGTTCCGGGCAGACGTCGACCCCAAGATCGCCGCGATTTTCATCCTCTCCATCCTCAACGCCCTCGAACGCTGGTACCGCCCCGAGGGAAGCCTGAATCGCGATCAAATCGTGGAAGCAATCTCGACGTCAGCCACCGCGGCGCTCTCGTAGACCTTCAGCTCAGATGTAGGCTGCTGCGGCGAAAGCCAGGCCACCGACTCCGATCATCGAACTGACCGTGGCGGTCACAAAAGTCCTGGTCTGGGAACGCAGGGCTCCGTGGAACTCCCAAAGCCGCTCGTCGAACTTGCCCATCGCCGACTTCAGCTCCGCTACGTCGGATTGGAGAACTGCGATATCGGCCTTCAGCTCGGCGACGTCGGCCTTCAGCTCGGTTTTGACGTTTAGGATATCCGCCTTGGTGGCGAGTTGTTCCCGATCAGGTGGTAGCAATCCCATCAGTGTCGCAGCCTGTTCGTCGCCGAGGACTTCCCTCAGCTTCACATACAGACTATCGCGATCACGAATTCCTGTGGTCATGGCCTCCCTGCCTCACGCTTCCATTGTGTCGGAAACGGCGGCAGGAGTCGAGACCTACGACTCCTTGCCGTTGGAGCCGCTATGCCCTTCGGACCCGTCGGGGCTCGGCTCCTTCGATCCGTTGGGCGCCGGCTCGGAAACAGTCCAGGTCCCCCGGCTGGAGATGAGCTTGGCCAGGTCGCCCTCGCCTTGCTTCTCCTTCGCTGCGGCGACCTGTCTGTTGAACTCCTCGTCGTACGTGGGCCGGTCGACGTTGCGGAAGATCCCCAACGGTGTCGGGCCATACGGACCGTGAGAAAGTCGGGAGAGAGCGAACGCAACCGAGGGATCGGGCCTGGTTTCGTCATGGACGATGATCGCCGAGGGGTCGACCGAATTCGAATCGACGACCGTGGCCTGCCCCTCGCGGAATACAACCGCTTTGGCGCCGCCGTCGAACACCACAGGCTTGCCGTGCTCGAGGTCGATCCGGTTGTGGACCCGCTCTTCCTTCCCGGTGACCTGGATGAACGCCTTGTCGTTGAAGACATTGCAGTTCTGGTAGATCTCGATGAAGGACGAACCGTTGTGCTCATAGGCAGCCTGGAGCAGCTTCTGGGTGTGATTCCGGTCCATGTCGACGGTCCTTGCCACGAACGTCGCTTCTGCACCCAGAGCCAGCGAGATCGGGTTGAACGGGTAGTCGATCGACCCGAAGGGTGAGGACTTCGTGGTCTTGCCCGGTTCGGACGTGGGGGAGTACTGGCCCTTCGTCAGACCGTAGATCTGGTTGTTGAACAGGAGGATCTTGATGTTGACGTTGCGCCGGAGCGCATGGATCAGGTGGTTTCCGCCAATCGAAAGGGCGTCGCCGTCGCCGGTGACCACCCACACCGACAGATCGGGCCGGGTCGTGGCGACACCGGAAGCGATTGCGGGTGCGCGGCCATGGATCGAGTGCATCCCGTAGGTGTCGACGTAGTAGGGAAAGCGCGCAGCGCAGCCGATCCCTGAGATGAACACAAACTCCTCGCGAGGACGACCGAGACCGGCAAGGAACTGTTGAACTGAAGCAAGGATGGTGTAGTCGCCACACCCGGGACACCATCTGACTTCCTGGTCGGTCTGGAAGTCGCTTCTCGCGTAGGAGGGAGTTGTCATCAAATCATCTCCATGATCTTCTCGGTGATCTCGGAGACCTTGAATGGCTCGCCGGCCACCTTGTTGAGTCCGGTCACGTCGATCAGGAATTCGGCCCGGATCACTTTCAGTAGCTGACCGGTGTTGAGCTCCGGGATGAGGATCTTGTCGAACGATCGGAGAACGTCACCGAGGTTGTTGGGCAGCGGGTTGATGTAGTTCAGGTTGGCGGTTGCCACCTTCTTCCCGTCGAGCCTGGCGCGCCGTGCGGCGGCGCGAATCGACCCGCTTGTGGAGCCCCAACCGAGGACCAGGAGCTCGGCATCCTGGTCGCCGCCCACCTCCAGGTCGGGGATGTCGTTGGCGATGTTCGCCACCTTCCACGCCCTGGTGTCGGTCATCAACTGATGGTTCCCAGGTTCGTAGGACACGTTCCCGGAGATCGACTCCTTCTCCAATCCCCCGATCCGGTGTTCGAGCCCCGCGGTGCCGGGAATTGCCCAGGGCCGAGCGAAGGTCTCGATGTTTCTCATGTAAGGGAGGAAGCTTCCGTCGGGGCCGTTGGGGAACCTGGCGAACTCCACCGGGAACGGTTCCAGAGAGTTGACATCGGGTAAAAGCCAGGGCTCCGACCCGTTGGCAACGTAGTTATCGGAAAGAAGGATGACCGGTGTCATGTACTTGAGTGCGATGCGCGCAGCCTCGATCGCCATGTCGAAAGCATTGGCCGGAGACGACGCCGAGAGAACCGGCAACGGGGACTCACCATGGCGGCCATAGAGGCTGAAGAGCAGGTCGGACTGCTCCGGTTTGGTGGGCAGTCCGGTGGAAGGCCCGCCTCGTTGGACGTTGATGACAATCAGCGGGAGCTCAGTCATGAAGGCGAGCGAGATTGCCTCCGACTTCAGGGCGATTCCTGGCCCTGACGATCCGGTCACAGCCAGATTTCCCGCAAAGGCGGCTCCGATAGCTAAGCCCACACCCGCGATCTCGTCTTCTGCCTGAAAGGTCCGGACACCGAAGTTCTTGTGCCGGGACAGTTCGTGGAGGATATCCGATGCCGGGGTGATCGGGTACGTGCCGTAGAAGAGGGGAAGCCCGGAGAGTTGGGATGCCGCGATCAGCCCCCAAGCGAGAGCGGTGTTCCCGTTGACGTTGGTGTAGGTGCCGGGCCGGAGGGTGGCCGGCTTCACCTCAAAGGTGATCTTGGTCGCCTCGGTGGTGATGCCGAAGTTGTAACCGGCTTTGAAAGCGGCGACGTTTGCCGCGGCGACCTCGGGCTGCCCGGCGAACCTCTTTTCGGCCCATTGGATCGTGGGCTCCGTAGGACGGTGGAACAGCCAGGCGAGGAGACCAATTGCGAAGAAGTTCTTCGACCTCAGGACACTCCGCCCGGAAACGCCGGTATCTTTCACGGCCTCCTTCGTCAGACTGTCCATCGGAACCTTGATGGTCCGATACCCGTCGAGTGATCCGTCGTCGAGCGGGTCCTTGGTGTAGCCGGCTTTGGTGAGGTTGCGCTCATCGAAAGCGTCGGTGTTGATGATCAGCGTCCCGCCCTGGCGGAGGTCTTTGAGCTCTTTCATCAGCGCCGCCGGGTTCATCGCGACCAGACAGTCAGGAGCGTCTCCCGCGGTGAGAATGTCGAAGTCGGCGATCTGGACCTGAAAGCTGGATACGCCTGGCAGGGTGCCGGCCGGAGCCCGGATCTCTGCCGGGAAGTTGGGCAAGGTGGCCAGGTCGTTCCCGAAAAGAGCTGATGCGTCGGTGAAACGCGATCCCGCAACCTGCATGCCGTCGCCGGAGTCACCGGCGAAACGGACTACGACTTTGTCAAGAGCTTCGGTTGGGGTAGATGAAGGGCTTGTTGTGGCGATCTCGTCGGCCACGGGTCACTTCCTTGTTGGTGGTTGTCTTTGATTGTTGCGGCGCGTCACAGCCGTCTCTGGTTTCTCGGAGGTGTTTGTGACCGTACTCCCGCACTTTGTTCGCTATCCCTCAGTCTATCCATCCCGTGGGATAGCTGAAGCGATCGGTTGTGGGCCGGGACACAGGGACTTCGCTTGTGAGGCACTCATCTCAGCACCCATCGGCGCTGTTCTGTTCCGGCTCAAGTGACCCGTTCAAACCGGAGCGGTACTGAAGCCGGCGATGCCTGCTTCCTCACACGCAGCCGCCACCGCGACGAGGGCGAGGTCGGAGCCAGAGGGGCCGATCACCTGGACACTTACCGGCGGCTTACCTGTCCCGGCCAGCGGGAAGGCGATGGCGGGAAGCAGGGCATGGTTGACGATCGAGGTGAACCACGACAGGACTTTGCGGTAATGAACACCGCCGATCAGGTCCTCGCCGATCACCTTCCTCATCTCGGGCACGGTTGGCGTGATGAGGACATCGACGGTGGCGAAAGCGTCGGCAAAGCGGGAACGGACCATCTGCTGCCACTGCAACCCTTCGTCGGATTGCTCATCGCTGACCGCTGCCGCCTCGTCGAGACGGGCGGCGACGTCGTCCCCGTACGGCAACTCCCGGGATCTGAAGCCGCGGTGGGCCGCGGTGACCTCCCGGGCGATGGCGAAGTTGATGCGGCGGTCGGGAAGAACGTCGGGAAGGCGAATCGGGTTGACTTCGTGGCCCATCGACCGGAGCGCGTCGAGCGCATCTGTGAACGCCGCGTCGACCCCGGGCGCCACCGGGGCTTCGTCGTACCAGGGCTGGGGAACCCCGAACCGGAGCGTTTTCAGCTTGGTTCGATCAGCGGTTTCTCCCGACATCACTCGATAAGCAGTTGCGATCCCTGCCGCAGAGTCGGCAATCGGCCCGACAGTGTCAATCGAGGGGACAAGGGGGAAGACCCCGTCGAGGGGGATGGCGCCGTAGGTCACCTTCAGTCCGTAGGCACCACAGAGTGCGGCCGGCACTCGCACCGAGCCACCTGTGTCGGTGCCTATCGCTAGCGGGACGACTCCAGCCGCGACAGCTGCGGCCGACCCGCCTGATGAGCCACCGGGCGACGTCGCCGGATCCCAGGGATTCCGCACTACGCCAAAGTGGGGATTCTCTGAAGAGAATCCGAAGGCGAACTCATGTAAACCGGTACGACCGATGACCGAGCCCCCCGCGGACGCGAGCCTGGAGACTGCTGTCGCCGTTTTGGTGGGAATTTGCCGGTAGAACACCGAGCCGCAGGTCGTGACCTTCCCCTCCTGGTCAATGAGGTCTTTCAGCGCAATCGGCACGCCGCCTAATGGCCCGGCGGCTGGGTTCTCAGTGACGGCGTCGTCGATCGAGGTGAAAATGTTGAAGCTGTCCTGGAGGTCATGCGCTCTCCCGACGGCTGCCTCGATTGCGTAGCTCTCTGCACTCATGGATTAGAGACTATTGGCCGTAGGCTGCGGGCTCATTCGGCCGGGTTGAGGGTGACGCCGGCGCTGCCGGGGATGAGCGAAATCCAGACTTTGCCCGGCGGAATCGGGATGACATCGCCGGAAACATCGGTGATGGTGAACCAATCGGTTTCGGTCTCCCGCTCCCAGGTGCCTTCGATGGCCCGGCCGTTGGCCAGGACATAGGCAGCTCCGCTTCCAATGGTTCGAGAGGAGGGAAGGCCCTTTCCTCCGCCAGGGTTGGGCACCGTGTACTGCTCGACGTTCAAAGCAATCAACACCGGGAATGCAAGCTGGCCGGTGCTGGCGTCTTCGTTGCGATAGTTCGACTCACTACCCCCGACGGTTCTCAGCCAGACTTCCTGATCCGCATCCCAGACCCAGACAACGCTGTTCCCGGAGAAGCTGAACTGGACAGACTCCAGATCGGGACCGCCAGCGGGGAGCTCGCCGAACTCCCAAATCGGATCTTCGAGGGGGTTGTCGGGGTGGCCTCGGCCGTCGGCGTACTCCCTGAGCCATGTGGTGTTGACGTAGAGATTGTGAGGGGCGGACCGCCATCCCACTCTGAAAGTGGCAGGTCTCACCTCACCGGTCAGATAGACGCCCATGCCCCGGATCATCGATTGCACCCACGACTGGGCGCCTGAAATGGCGAAGGTGGGCTCATTGAACGCCGCCATCAGGGCACCGTCGGTCGGCCTGCCGGAGCGCATCGGACCGAGATAGTCGGAGTCACTCTGCTGCCACAGGGTGAGGAATCTGGTCACGCCCTCGACCAGAATCTCAATCACGATCTCTGCATCATTCAGCCCGGATTGGGGACGGGCATTGGGGTGATTGTCGATCTTTACACCGAGGACGCGGCGTTGCAGTGTCTCTGGGTCGTCGACCGGGAGACCGTTGAGGGGAGAAGTCTGGCGGTCGTCGAGGGTGGTCGTCGGCGACGTGGTGGTGGTGGTCGCTTCAGTGGTTGTGGTGGTGGACGAGGTGGTTGTGGTTTCCTCCGCTTCGGAGCCTGAGCAAGCTGACAGGAACAGTCCGAGCGCGATGAGTAAGACTAAAGGTTTGCGCATTGGCGGGATGTTATAAGTGGATGGTTTTTAACCGACAGTTGTCCCACCTGTGACCGGCAGGTGGGGAAGGGCGGTGTCGGGTTGGTCGACCGAGAGTGCGAACTCGATGCCATCATTCGTCGAGCGGAGGATGTAGATGGCTTCGATGTTGACTCCGGCGTCGGCGAGAAGGCGGGTCAGGTTGGCCAGTTCGCCGGGGCGGTGCGGAAGTTGGACCGACAAAACACGGTTCTCTGCGAAACCAAGGTCAGCCTCTTCCAGCACCCGGCGCGTGGTCGCCGCGTCGTCGACGATGAGACGGACCGCGCTGTCGCCGTCGTGACCGTAGGCAGCCAGCGCTTCGATGTTCACACCGAAGGCTGCAAGGGCCTCGGCCAGCGATGCGAGACGTCCCGGGCGGTTCTCCATCTGGACCACGAACTCGGTCATGGTCCAAGCCTACGCCGATCGACGGGGCCCGTGTACGGAACTCGCTTTCAGGCGGGTCCGAACCTGCCTCGTTGGCTCAGGTAGGCATGCCAGATGAGACGCGCCGCCACCGACCTGATCGGCCGCCATGGCCGTGACAGGATCTCCAATTCGTCGGGTGTCGGCACGGTCTTCATCGAGAGCACCTCCCCGGTGCCGACTTGCAGTGCTCGGTCGGTTACCGGGAACACATCGGGAAGGCGTTCCGCCGAGAGAAGGTAGGTTTCGGCAGTCCACCGTCCGATACCGCGAATCTCCTGGAGCATGGAAGAGGCTTCGGCAAAGTCCATTGCCTGCAGCTTGTCGAGATCGATGTCCCCCCCGACCAGAGCTCTGGCCAAACCGATGACGTAGCCGGCTTTCTGCCGGGTGAATCCGATCGCTCTCAGGTCGCTTTGTTCGAATGCTGCAATGTTCGCCGGTGTGACGGGGTCGACGAGCTCGCGCAGCTTCTTGTGCACCGATGCTCCTGATTCGAGGGACACCTGTTGCTCCAGAATGAGCAGAACGAGAGTCTTGAAGCCGGGTTCGCGTTGGCTGAACGCAGGGATTCCGTGTCTGTCCACGATGTCGGCAAGGGCTTTGTCCTCACGGGTCAGGAGCTCGGCTCCCTGCGCAAAAGTGTCCTCATCGAGTTCATTTACCATCGGGAGCAGAGTCTTCCGGTCCACCGGCCCGAACGCCCTGGAATCTACCGCCCCGGCCGCGAGGTTGTCGGAAAGTACCCAGGCTTCGTCATCCGCCAGTGTGTAAAGGCCGATATCGCTCACGATCGTATCTCCTGACACCGCGGCCAATCGCTTGACGAGCCAAAAGTCGGGCCGGCGCGGATGGGGCAGGGCGACGACGTCTCCGCGTTCTGCAATGCGGGTAGAAGTCGTCACGAATTCATCGCCGGGGACCAGGGTCGGAATCATCGATTCCTCCCTGACATTGAAACGTTGCATCGCCATGTACCTGAGAGGAGTATGGTCAGATGCAAATCGTTTGAAGGAGACGAATTGCGACAGGCAACAATTGCACATGCTCACTGCGACCTCTACTGCGGGGTGTACGACCCGGCACAGGCCAAGATCGAGGCCCTGTCGGTCCTGAAGATCGCCCAGAAGTACCAGGAATCAGATGACGAGGTCTTCAAGGACCGTGCCATCCTCTTGAAGGAAGAACGTGCTGAACTGGCGAAACACCATCTGATGGTCCTGTGGGCGGACTTCTTCACCGCCGATCATCGGAAAGAGTTCCCCGACCTCGATGACCTCTTCTGGCGCGCGATCCACCAGGCAGGCGAGGCGAAGAAATCGGTCGACCCGGCCGATGGACAGAAACTCGTGGATCTCATTGATGAGGTTGCGGAGATCTTCTGGAAGACCGAGAAGGCGAAGTCGATGGGGGTCTACCCGGTCTGATCCCTCGAGACCGTTGCTTCAGGAGACCGCTCGTCCTCTCCCCGGAGGCGGGCGGTCTTTTCTTTGACCCGTTCCACCAGCCTTTCGGCCCACAGGAACTCGGTCGACACCACGGTGATCCCGGCGAAAATCGTCAAGAGTCCCGGACCGGGTAGTACCAGCATGGGGATGCCGATGAGGACCAGGCTACTTCCGGCAGCGATCCTGGTTGCCCTCTTCACGGGCGTCTTCTTCATAACCGTAGGATACGGCCTGGCCGGACATGTGTGAATGGGGGTTCACCCCGATTCGGACCCTGGCTTCCGGATAAATGATCAGTCGTCGAGAACGCCGGGTTCGAGTTTGGTGAACAAGGGCGAGATCTCTCCCAGCGGGCTCCCACCGGCCACCTCGGGGCGCTTCCAAGACGAAGGAGTCGGAGACAGCCCGAGTATGGCTCCCAGCACCTCGGTGGCGTCAGGGATGAACGGGGAGAGGGCCACCCGGATCCCACTGATCGCCTGTACCGCTGTCCACAAGGCTGTCCCTGCCCGATCAACATTGTCGTTGATCGCTTTCCACGGTTCCTGGGCGTTGAGGTATGCGTTCACCTCGGTGGCGGCATGCATGGCGACCCGGAGGGCCGCCCGTAACTCGACCGCGTTCATCAGCCTCCCTGTTTCCGCCAGGGCCGCGTCGGTTGCCTCGATCAGTTCCCGATCGACAGTCTGGATGTTCCCCTTGGCAGGCACTCTGCCTTCGAAGTTTCTCGAGGCCATGGTCAACACCCGGTTGACCAGGTTTCCCCAGGTGGCGACGAGTTCCTCATTGACCCGCCTGATTATCTCGACGTCGCTGAGGTCGGTGTCGTTCTGCTCCGGAAGCACGGAGGCGACCGCGTAGCGGATCGCATCGGTGTCGAGCCGGTCGAGGTACCAGCTGATCGACCTTCCCACCCCCCGACTCGCTGACGCCTTCTCGTCTCCGAAGGTGACGAAGTGGTTGGCAGGCACGTCGGTGGGGAGGTTGAGTCCCTCGTAACCCATCAGCATCGCCGGCCAGATGACGGTATGGAAAGGGATGTTGTCCTTGCCCACGATGTAGTACGACTCGGCGGACGGGTCGGTCCACCATCGTTCCCACGCCCCGGGTGTTCCCCGGTTCCCGGCCCATTCTTTGGAGGCGGACAGGTATCCGATAACGGCGTCGAACCAGACGTAGATACGCTTGCCCGGGCCCAGGTCGTCGACGGGAACTTCGACGCCCCAGTTGATATCCCTGGTGATGGCACGGTCGGGAAGGCCCTCCTCGATCATCCCGAGCGCCCAGTTCTTCACGTGCTTGCGCCAGCCGCTCCGGCCCTCCAGCCACTCTTTCAGAGGCCCGGCGAGCTTGGAAAGCATCAGGAAATAGTGCTCGGTGTCACGGAGCACCGGTTCGCTTCCGGAAAGCTTGCTGCGCGGGTCGATCAGGTCGGTTGCGTCGAGAGTCCGGCCACAGTTGTCGCACTGGTCGCCCCGGGCCATGGGGTACTGACAGTGTGGGCAGGTCCCCTCGACGTAGCGGTCGGGCAGGAATCTCCCGGCTTCGTCGTCGTAGAGCTGGCTCGTCGTGTGCTTTTCGAGCAGGCCATTCTCGAGAAGACGGAGAAACATGTCCTGGGTGACCGCCGCGTGGTTCTCGGTTCCGGTGGAGGTGTACAGGTCCCACGAAATGCGGAGCCGTTCCCAGTTGTCGAGGAACTCGGCGTGGTAACGGTCCACGATGACCTGGGGCTCCACACCCTCTTCATCGGCCCGCACCGTGATCGGGGTGCCATGGACGTCGCTGCCTGACACCATCAGCACGTCGTTCCCGGCGATCCGGTGGTAGCGGGCGAAGATGTCGGCGGGCAGATAGGCACCGGCGAGATGGCCGAGGTGTCTCGGCCCGCTGGCGTACGGCCAGCCGACTGCCACGAGTATTCGTCTGCTCATGTCAGACGGAGGCTAACCAGTTGTGGTCCGATCTCTGAAAGGTTCACGCCGTTTAACGGGTTCCGGGCGTCGGGATGTGGTTCGCCATTCGCTCGGACACAGCGACCCCGGCCATAATCAGCACCGTCCCGACAACCATGAACCCGGTGAAGGGCTCCCCACGTAGATCAGGGCGCCATCCGTCCCGAGGACCGGGACCGTGTACCCGACGATGGCCAGCCTGCTGGAAGGATCCCCGTGGTTGGCGGGATGCCCTCGAGTCCTTTGGTCATGTTGAGAACTCCGAGGATGGCTCCTGCTTTCCACACCCTCAACTCGGGCCGGTGCAAACGCCCCGTGGCCGAGAAATGTGACAAGCGTCAACAGCCCGATCAGGGAGCGGATCGGAGAAACCTGAGGGTGTCGAGCCTGGTGTTGAGTACTGCCTTGCTGAGGACGTTGGAGGCGCCCCACCCGAGAGTGGCGAGGAATAGCGGGGTCCATGGGTTCATCCGCCGAGTGAGGCTAACTTCCCGACGTTGCCCTAAATATATTGGTCGGGGACACCGATAGTGTCTCCACTATGCGTTTAAAACTGGCGGCACTGTTCGCCGCACTAGCTCTTGTCCTTGCAGCCTGCAGCTCGGAGAGCGGGGGGTCCAGCACCATTGGCGGCGATCCCGGTGGCGATTCGACCACCACCACTCAGGATGCTCCCGATGTGGAGGAGATGCTCCTCACCTACACCCTCTCGGCTGGAGACACCTTCGTATACGACGTGGTCATCGACCAGAACATCGAGATGTCGTCTGAAGGCGAGGGCTCGTCGTTCGGGGACGAAGAGCTTCCCGGTTCTGCGTCGGTGCAGTTGACCGCCAGCGGGACGTTCACGTACGAGGTCGCAGATGGCCCGGAGCCCGGGACTTACTCGGTCACGATCACCAGTGACCTGACCGCGGTCAGTGCAACCGGGACGGTCGATGGCGAGGCTATCGACTCTGACGAGGCGCCTGAATTCGCCGAGATCGAGCCGGTTTCGGTCACCCTCGTGGTCGACGAGCAGGGAAATGTCTTACCTGACTCGGCTACTGCCGAAGACCCGTTTGCCGATCTGTTCGGTGGCCTGGACGAGATAGGCCCCGGCGCCATCCCCGGAGCGGAGCTTGGCCAGTTCTTCGGTCCCCCTTTCCCCGACGACGAGGTTGCGGTGGGCGACACCTGGTCCGACACTTTTGAAACTCCGGGTTTCGGGGCGGAGCCTTTTTCTACCTCGGTTACCAGCACTGTCACCGGCGAAGGTAGCGTCGACGGAGTCGACGTCCTGGTAGTGGACAGCGAAGTGGTGGTCGACGCCTTTGAATTCGATCTGGGCGAGTTCTTCGTTGGGCTCTTCTCGGGGTTCCTCCCCGCAGATGCGTCATCGGAAGAGCAGGCGCAGATCGACGCTCTCATCGACAACCTCCGTTTTGTGATGTCGTTCGACGAGAGTGGATCGCGGTCGACAACCTACTTCGACCCCGAAGTCGGGATCACCCGTCAGTTCGACGTCACCTCGTCGAGCCTGATCGGGATGGATATCAACTTCCCGGATGAGGAGACCGGTGAGCTCGTAGGGTTCGTCATGGACATGGCGATCGCCCAGACCGTTAGCCACAAGCTCGTCGGGGGCCCGTCAGCCTGAAGGAGCCGCCGACCGGGGGTCTATCGCTCCGGGGCGATAGGATTAGCAGGTGACCCTTGCATCGCAGCGCAGCTCGATACTGCCCGACCGGATAACAACGCCCACCCTTCGGACCTTCTTGCGCAGCCTTCCCTCAGTTGATGATGTCGGTGCGCAGGAGCGGGTTGCGTCGCTGGCCACCCGGTCGATCAAGCGCGAGTCCAAGATGGAAGCGCTCAACCTGATCATCAAGATGATCGACCTCACCACCCTCGAAGGCCAGGACACGGCGGGGAAAGTGGCGCAGATGTCGGCAAAGGCGATCCGCCCCGACCCCCTCGATGCGGAGATCCCACCAACGGCTGCTGTCTGCGTGTACCCGAACATGGTCAAGTACGCAGTCCAGGCCACCGAGGGAACGACTGTGAAGGTGGCCAGCGTCGCCACCTACTTTCCGAGTGGCCTCGCCGACACCGATCTGAAGGTCGAGGAGACATCCCGGGTAGTCACCGAGGGCGCGGATGAGGTCGACATGGTGATCGACCGCGGGGCCTTCCTGTCCGGTGAATACTTCAAGGTATTCGATGAGATCCGTCGGGTGAAGGACGCATGCGGTGATGCCCATCTGAAAGTGATCCTCGAGACGGGCGAGCTGGGCAATCTCGACAACGTGCGCCGTGCCTCGATGTTGGCGATGGCCGCCGGGGGTGACTTCATCAAGACGTCTACGGGAAAGATCCAGCCGGCGGCCACCCTCCCCGTTACGCTGATCATGCTGGAGGCGATCAGGGACTTCTACGAGGCGACCGGGGTGATGGTCGGGATGAAGCCTGCAGGCGGTATCAGGACGTCGAAAGACGCCATCAAGTACCTCGTCGTCTTGAATGAGACACTTGGGACCGATTGGATGACACCCGACTGGTTCCGGTTCGGAGCTTCCTCACTTCTGAATGATGTGCTCATGCAGATTCGATGGCTCAAGACCGGTCGCTACTGGTCGTCCGACTACTTCACCAGGGACTGAGAATCTATGTCTGACGCAGCTGAAATCGCCAAGCCATCGTCTGCTCCGCTGAAGTGGGAATACGCCACCAGCACCGAGGCAACCGATATCCTCGACCTCGAGTCGCGCTACGGCCTGTTCATCGACGGGGAGTTCGTCAAGCCAAAGTCCCGCAAGTACTTCGAATCAATCAACCCGGCGACCGAGGAGCCGATCGCCGAGGTCGCCGAAGCCGGCGAGGCCGACGTCGACGCTGCCGTGGTAGCTGCTCGCAAGGCGCACACAGAAGTGTGGGGACCCATGCCGGGCCCGGAGCGGGCCAAGCACATATTCAGAATTGCACGGATGATCCAGGAGCGTTCTCGCGAGCTGGCAGTGCTCGAGACGATCGATGGAGGGAAGCCGATCAAGGAGGCCCGGGACGTCGACCTCCCCCTCGTTGCCGCCCACTTCTTCTACTACGCCGGATGGGCCGACAAGCTCGACTACGCCTTCCCCGGGATCAGACCGGAATCGCTCGGAGTGGCCGGGCAGGTCATCCCGTGGAACTTCCCGATGATGATGCTTGCCTGGAAGGTGGCACCCGCGCTCGCCGCCGGCAACACCGTTGTGCTCAAGCCGGCGGAAACCACACCTCTTACGGCCTTGCTGCTCGGCCAGATCGCGGTCGAAGCCGGACTTCCGCCCGGAGTCCTCAACGTCGTCACCGGGGCAGGAGAGACCGGAGCCGCTGTTGTTGCCCACGACGGCGTCGACAAGGTGGCATTCACCGGCTCCACCGCTGTTGGCAAGATGATTCAGTCCCGGCTGCAGGGCACCAACAAGAGGCTCACCCTCGAGCTGGGTGGGAAGGCAGCCCAAGTCATCTTCGAAGACGCCCCCCTCGACCAGGCAATCGAAGGTGTGATCAACGGTATCTTCTTCAACCAGGGACATGTGTGCTGTGCCGGCTCCCGCCTTCTGGTGCAGGAGAACATTCACGACCGGTTTGTCGACAAACTCAAGAAGCGGCTGTCGACGTTGCGTGTTGGCGACCCTCTCGACAAGAACACAGACGTCGGGGCCATCAACAGCAGGGCACAACTCGACAAGATCAACGAATTGGTCGATGCCGGCAGGTCGGAAGGCGCTGAGATGTACCAACCCGACTGCGCCCTGCCCGAACGAGGATTCTTCTTCCGGCCGACCCTGTTCACCAATGTCGCCCAGTCGCACCGGATCGCCCAGGAAGAGATCTTCGGGCCCGTTCTTTCCATCCTGTCGTTCCGTACCCCAGAGGAAGCGGTGGAGAAAGCCAACAACACCCCGTATGGCCTCTCGGCCGGAGTCTGGACAACCAAGGGCTCCAGGATCCTCTGGATGGCCGATCAGCTGAAAGCCGGTGTTGTGTGGGCCAACACCTACAACAAATTCGATCCGGCGTCGCCATTCGGCGGGTACAAGGAGTCCGGGTTCGGTCGTGAGGGCGGTCGTCACGGCCTCCTGCCCTACATGAAGTGGAATGAAGGATGAGCCGTCTCGATGTCAAAAAGACCTACAAGCTCTACATCGGCGGCAAGTTCCCGAGGTCGGAGTCGGGCCGCACCTATCCCGCCCTCGCCGATGACGGAACCGTCCTCGCCAGGGTCGCTGCTGCCAGTCGGAAAGACCTCCGGGATGCAGTTCGCATCGCCCGGGGCGCTGTGGCCGGGTGGTCGGAGCGCAGCGGATACAACCGCGGCCAGATCCTTTATCGCATCGCCGAGACTCTCGAAGACCGCACCGGGACCTTCATCGACCAGCTGGCCGCGTCAGGATCGACGCCGGCGGCAGCAGAGGAAGAGGTGGCGGCGTCGGTCGATCGCCTGGTCTGGTACGCAGGGTGGGCCGACAAGTTCGCTCAGATCTACGGCAACCTGAATCCGGTTTCCGGCCCCTTCTTCAATATCTCGTCCCCGGAGCCGACCGGAGTGGTGGGTGTCATCGCCCCCGAAGAGCCGGGACTCCTCGGGTTGATCTCCCGCCTCGCACCCGTGCTCGTGCCAGGAAACACCGCGGTGGTGCTCGCTTCGGAGTCGGCGCCGATGCCGGCCGCCACGTTTTCAGAGGTGTTGGACTCATCCGACGTTCCCGATGGCGTCGTCAATCTGCTCACCGGAAGCAAAGAGGGCTTGATCCCATTCCTTGCCGACCACATGGACGTCAACGCCATCGATGCTGGTGGGGCGACCGCCTCCCAGGTGGCACGCATCCAGGAAGGTGCGGTGCACAACGTGAAGCGGGTCGTCGTACCTGACGGGTCAGTGCAGAGCCCGTACCGGATCGCGGCATTCACCGAGATCAAGACGGTCTGGCACCCGAAAGGCTTATGAGAATCGTGGTCAGGACCAGCGTGATTACCCGGGACGCTTGAGGATTGGATCCGGTCACAGGACTTATCGTCGGGAGCGGATGGGCATCGGGGATCAATCTCTACGGGGTTGTTGCCCTGCTCAACATCTTCGGCCGCCTCGAACTCGGAGAGGTTCCCGAGGTGCTGCAGCGCACTGACCTATTGATCGTCGCCCTGATCATGTACGCGCTCGAGTTCGTCGCCGACAAAGTCCCCTATCTCGACAACATCTGGGATGTGGTGCACACTGCGATCCGGCCGTTAGGGGCTGCGGTGCTCGGTGTGGTGCTTGTCGGAGACGCCAGCGGTTTGGGCCAGGCCTTTGCCGGTTTCGGCTCGGCGGGCCTGGCCTTCACCTCTCATGCCACCAAGTCGACGACGAGGCTGGCCGTCAACACGTCGCCGGAACCGGTGAGCAACTCGATCGTGAGCCTCGCCGAAGACGGTCTTGTAGCGGTGGTCATCTTCCTGGCGGTCGAGTACCCGGTAGTCGCCATCATCATTGTCGTGATTCTCCTCGTCCTCGGAGTACTGCTGATGCGGGCATTGATTGGCGCCGCCCGGAAAGGCGTAGAAAAGGTAAAGAACAGCTGGCGCAATCTAGCTGTCGCGGCTGTTCCCCCAGAGGCGGAGCCGAATGGGGGAAAGGTCCCTGCGCCCCCCGACAGGCGGGCGGAGGGATGAGACCTGTT
>JBHJOQ010000069.1:0-14949 GCA_050329555.1 Acidimicrobiia bacterium
CGCGAGGCCAGAGCACCCAGACACCGACCGCCAGGGCAGCCACAATCAGGCCGGTGATCCACCGTCCAAACATCTCGATTTCGAATCTAGGCGGCGCGCTCGGCTTCGTGAAGGGGTCCGCCGTAGAACGCGAAATCGTTTCTCCCCCAGGTCGGTAACGTAGGGATGCGAGGTCTCATAGAACCGGCAACTCAACGAAGGGAGCCTGCAATCAAATCTCTATTCAAACTCCTGCTCATTCTCGGCATCGCCGGGTTTGTGGTCAGCTACCTGAACGGGAAGAAACTCGAGTATGCGGGGCTCACCGAGACTGAAGCCCGGAGGAAGTTGGAGGAGAAACTGGCACCAAAAGTCGGCAAGGAACGGGCGGCTGAGATTGCCGGCCAGGTGATCCCCAGGCTCAAGGAACGCGGGGTGGTGATCGACGATCCCATTGCAGAGGCGGTGGACGAAATGGTCGACGACATCCGTACCTCCACGAGTGGAGCCGACGGGAGCTAATTCCCCGGCATCGTGCAGGCGCTGGTCCTTAGGCTTCGCCTGTTGTGAATTTCCCCATTGAACAGATCGACACCCGCTCGGTCGAAGAAGCAAAACTGAAATCGCTCCACGAGCTCTATCTCGAATGGGATGCCGAGTGGGTGCCAGACGAGCCGCCCACCCCTTTTGCGAAACGTCTTGCCGAATGGCGCCACGTCAAAGAACTCGAAGATATCCCGCGCTGGGTGATTTGGGATGGCGATCGCGTCGCCGCGACCGCCGGTACATACCTCCATCGCACCCAGGATCTCGAGAACGCCTGGAGTTGGATCTACGTCTCGGCTGACTATCGAAGAAGAGGATTGAGTCGCTCGCTCGCGCTGAAGCCGGTCGATTATGCAATCAACGACGGGAGGAAGCGGATTGCCGTCGGCCTTGCCGAGGGGAGCGAGGAGTCAGTCCTGCCCGAGCGCGCCGGAATGAAGTTGGCCTACAACCAGCGGGTCAGCCTCATGAAGGTCTCCGAGCTCGACTTTGAGATGCTGGAGGGCTGGGTCGCCCGGGCGTCGGAGCGCGCCGGCGACTACGAGCTTCTATTTCTCCCTATGCCCATTCCCGACGAGCACCGGTCCAGGATGATCGAGGTGATGGATGTGATAAATACTGCACCGCTCGAAGACCTGGAGGAGGAGCCCATCCGGTGGGACGACGAGATGCTCCGTGATGTCGAGCAGGCGGAGGCTCTCAAGAAGAACCACATCTACACCTGTGTGGCTCGCCATGAGCCAACGGGCGAGTTCGTCGGATACACGTCGTTGGTGTTCCAGGAACTGCATCCGGCAAAGGCGAACCAGTGGGACACCGCGGTCCATCCCGAGCACCAAAACCGGGGACTGGGCCGATGGCTAAAGGCCGCCATGGCGTTGGATTTCCTCGGTGAGCACCCCGAAGTCGAGGTGATCGAGACGGAGAACGCAGACTCCAACGATCCGATGCTCAGCATCAACGTGGCAATGGGCTACAAACCCTCGATGCAGCACATCATCTATCAAGGGCCCATCGACAGCGTGGCGGCGTACCTGAAACGCTGATCGGTTTAAACCCAGGGCGTCCGCCGTGTAGCTTGCAGGGGATGCAACGACTTGTTCCAGAATCTGAGCCGCTCTCTCCTATGGAGATGGCCGAGGCGGACTTCCGGGAGGCGGATGGCCGCCCCTGGGTGATGGTCAACTTCGTGACTTCAGTCGACGGGGCCACGACTATCGACGGCGCGAGCACCCGGTTGGGTGACGACGAGGACGTGGCAGTGTTCCAGGCTCTCCGCGCGGTCCCCGATGTCATCCTCGTGGGAGCCAGCACAGTGATCGTCGAGGACTATCGCCCTGTGACCCTCGACGAAGAGCGGCGGCGGTGGCGTACGGAGCGGGGGATGGGCCCGGTCCCGAGGCTGGCGATCGTCTCGGGAACGATGTCACTCGACGTCGATCAGCGGGTCTTCTCCGACTCCGACTACAAACCGTTGGTCATCACCGGGCCCAATGCCAACCCGGGTCGGCTCGCCTTGCTCGGAGACGCCGCCGACGTGGCGATATTGCTCGAGATGACCCCCCCGGACATCCTCGACCGGCTGGCTCCGGCCAAAGTGGTCCTTCTCGAAGGTGGACCGACCCTCACCGGTCAGTTCGCCCTCGCCGGGCTCGTCGACGAGTTGAACCTGACTGTGTCACCAGCCCTGGTCGGCGGTGACTCCAACCGACTCGTGGGCCATGCCAACCTCAAGCCTCCGCTCGGAATGCGCTTGGAGCGGGTGGTCGCGGGGGACAGGATGCTGTTCCTGCGATATCTGAAGGCCTAGCACGCAGACCTAGAGCAGATTCTGCAGGTCGATGTCGCAGCTGGGATGTCGGAGCTTGGCCAGGCCGCGTGCCTCGATCTGCCGCACTCTCTCCCGGGTGGCATTCACCACCTTGCCGACGTCGGAAAGGGTCCAGGGCTCGTCGCCGTCGAGCCCGAACCGGAGCCAGAGGACCTGCTGCTCTTCGATGTCGAGTGCCTGCAATGCCCGCACCAGCCGTTCCCGTCGCCAGGCTGCGGCTGCGCTCTCCGCGGGGTCATCGGCTTCGGTGTCGTGGACGAAATCTTGGAGTGAGGCGTCACCTTCCTCATTGACCGGCCGGTCCAGCGATACCGTTTCCGCCGGGGCCTCCATCGCCATGAGCACGCGCTCCTCTTCGAGGCCGGACGCTTCAGAGATCTCCTCGAGAGTCGGTGCGCGGTGGAGGTTGTCATAGAGGGCCTGTTTGGTGTCCTGGACGGTCCGGACCACGTCGACCATGTGGACAGGGAGCCTTATGGTCCGCCCGTTGTTCCCGAGGCCACGGGTGATTGCCTGGCGGATCCACCATGTTGCGTAGGTGGAGAACTTGAAACCCTTTCGCCAGTCAAACTTCTCGACGGCTCTGATCAGCCCGAGGTTGCCTTCCTGGATGAGGTCGAGAAGGTCGAGGCCGCGGCCGGTGTAACGCTTTGCGATCGAGATCACCAGACGGAGGTTGCATCGGATGAAGGTCATCTTGGCTTCCTCGCCGTCGGCGATGAGTTGCAACAGCTGCGGGCGATCAGCGGCTTCGTAGTCGCCGGAATCCAGCACTTGTTGGGCCTTTTTGCCTCGCTCCATGTCCCGGGCGAGGTGGACTTCGTCTTCGGCGGTGAGCAGGAAGTGTTCGGAGACTTCGCCGAGGTAGATCCCGACTGTGTCGGATGGGCCCAAGCTTCGTTCGGGTTTCACATCATCTGCCCTGATGGCCATTTCTTTTGCCGGCCTCCTCAAACAACCCTTGTGGAAAACTAACCCCCCGGGGGGCATCTGGCAAACGATTTTGCGCTCTAGGAAGACAGAATCGTTACCATTTCAGACTCAGTGTCACGGCGTACACAGTTTCGATTGCTTGTGGCACTCACCATCGTATGGGCCGCCTGGACCGGTTGGTCGTTACTCGGCCAGACCTCGCCCTACACGCTCCAGGTGATCGACGATGCCGGAGTGCCGATCTCTGCCGCGGTGGTGGATGTCAGCGGCGACCAAGCCGGCACCACGGACCCCGACGGCATTGTTGAGATGGAGTGGAACCGATCGAGTCGCGTCCTCGAAGTGAGTGCACCGGGCCACATCGCCAGGATGGTCACGCTCGACGAGAGCCCAGGGGAAGTCTTCAGTGTCGTCCTCAACGCCCGGGTGCTCCGGGGACGTGTGGTCGACGGGGAGGGAGAGGGCGTCGCGTCGGCGCGGATCACAGCCGGCTCGGCCACCGCTGTTTCCGATGAAGAAGGTCACTTCCGCCTGCGCGGTGCCGAACCGGGCCCGGTCACGGTGCTTCGTCCCGCCTGGATAACGGAAGACTTCGTCTGGGATGGTGGACCGGGCGAGAACGTGGTCGCCATCGAGCCTTTTGCCGCACGCGCGGTCCACATATCGGGAGATGCGGTGGCCAACGAATTCGAGGCTTTCCTCGACATGGCGATGACGACTGAGCTCAATGCTCTGATGATCGACCTGAAAGACGAGTCGGGGTACATCTGGTACGACAGCACAGACCCAACCGCCATCGAAGCTGGCGCAGTTGCGACGGTCTTCAACCTATCCGAAGTGGTGGCACGTGCCGACGAACTCGGGCTATATGTCATCGGGCGCCTGGTCATATTCCAGGACCCGGTGGCGGCCCGGAGCATCCCGTCGATGGCAGTCTGGGACTCCGAGCTCGATGAGCCTTACAGCGCCAACGGGCAATACTTCCTCGACCCCACCGACCCCGACGCGCGTACATATGCGATCTCCCTCGCCGTCGAGGCATGCTCGATGGGCGTGGACGAGATTCAGTTCGACTATGTCCGATTCCCCGATGCCCGGCGCGAGTCAGCGCAGTTCGATGAGGGAGTGAATGCTGAGACCAGGACATCGACGATCAACGGTTTTCTCGAGGAGTCGGTCGAGGTCCTGCACCCCATGGGTTGTGCGGTGGCTGCTGACATCTTCGGCTTCCTCACCACTGCGCAAGACGACGGCGGAATCGGCCAACAATGGGAAGAGGTCACTGCCGCGATCGATGTCGCATCCCCGATGATCTACCCCAGCCACTACGGACCGGGGTGGTTCGGGTTCGATAACCCCAACGAACATCCCTCCGACGTAGTCCGTCTCGCGTTGGAGGACGGCATGGAGCGAGTCACCGGGAATGTCATTGTCCGGCCGTGGCTCCAGGACTTTGGCTACAGCGCCGAGAGCGTGAGGGCACAGATCGACTCGGCCGAGCGTTTCAACCTCGGTTGGATGTTGTGGAATGCGCAGTCGATAGTCACTGTCGAAGCACTGGAAACGGCGGAATAGCGGAGTTGAATTCGCCCTACGCGTATAGGGCAAATACCATCACTAGCGGCCAACCGGAGAGCTTCTTGACCAGTTTTGATAACGAAAACCTCGACCTTCTTGCCGCGACCGTCCCCGCATGGCGAGGTGAGCAGATGCGTGCCGCGTACCGTGTCTTCGACGCGCTGAGTGAGCCAACCGGTACCGAAGAAGACTGGCGTTATGTCGAGTTCGACATGCCATTTGCCGGTCTCGGCCCGGTGTTCGAGCCCGGCGAACAGCTGGAGCCAGGCCCATTCCTCAACGCCGTCGGTGACGCCAGCGGCAAAGTCGTGATCGTCGATGGACATGTTGTGTCGGTCGATTCCGGCGAAGTCTCCGTTTCCCGCATCGGAGACATGGATGAGGATCCCGGCCTTCGCGGCTCGGTGCCGCCGGATCACAACAAACTTGCTGCGGCACATGCTGCCTTCGCCACGGACGGGATCATCATCGACGTCCCGGAAAACCAGGTATTCGACCATCCGCTCGTGATCGACATCCAGGCGGTAACGCCTGACAGTGCCACATTTCCTCATGTCGTGGTTCGAGTCGGGGCCAACGCGGAGGCGAGCGTTCTGGTCTTGTATCGCTCGGCGCCTGGAGTGTCGTTGCTGGTGGTCCCCGAAGTCGACCTCACTCTCGGCGATGGTGCCCGGTTGCGGTATCTCTCGGTGCAAGGGCTCGACCATGCGGGGACGATCGTTGCGCATCAGCGGATCCACCTCGGCCGAGATTCGACTTCGCGAGTTGGCGAAGTGGGACTGGGCGCAGGTTTGGGCCGACTGGATGTTGGTGTCGACCTCACCGGCGATGGAGCGTCCTCGGAGATTGTCGGTCTCTATTTCGGTGAGGCCGACCAGACGCTGGACTACCGGATGGTCATCACCCACCAGGGAAAGCGGACTTCGTCGGACGTTTTCCTCAAGGGGGCGGTCGAGGACAACGCCCAGAGCGTGTTCACCGGCCTGCTCCGGATCGAAAAGGACGCGACCCGGACGTCGACCTTCGAGACCAACCGGAACCTCGTCCTTTCGGAGAATGCAAAGGCACAATCGGTTCCAAATCTCGAGATCCTGTGTGACGACGTGGTTTGCGGTCATGCCTCGTCGGTCGGCCCGCTCGAAGGCGATCATCTCTATTACCTGCAGAGCCGTGGGCTTCCTCGCGAACGGGCCGAACGGCTGCTCATCCGCGGCTTCTTCCAGGAGGTGATCGATCGACTCCCGATCAGGAGTGTCGAAGAACCGATCAGCGACGAGGTATTCCGCCGCTTCGTAACCGCCCAGGAGGAAGGGCGGGTTGCGTCGTGAAGGTCGAGGTCGGAGAGCTTTCGTCGCTTCCCCGGGAACGAGGGATCCGGGTAACGGTGGGCGAGGAGCGCGTCGCCATGTTCAGGATCGGTGACGACGTGTATGCGATCGGCGATGTTTGTTCCCACGCCGAAGCCTCTCTCGCCGAGGGTGAGGTCTTCGGGACCGAGGTCGAGTGCCCCCGCCACGGTTCGGAGTTCGACCTCAAAACGGGCGAACCAGGATCGCTGCCTGCAACCCGGCCGGTTCCGACATATGAGGTCGCCATCGAAGACGGCACCGTTTTTCTACTTTTGGAGGATGTATGAGCCAGTCAGCCTTGACAGTGAAAGGGCTGACGGTGTCGGTAACCGGCAAGCAGATCCTCCACGGGCTCGACCTGCAAGTTCCATTCGGCGAGGTGCACGCGATCATGGGACCCAACGGGTCGGGGAAATCGACACTGTGTCATGTCCTTACCGGCAAGGGTGGTTACGAGGTCGAGGGTGCGGCCGACCTGGACGGCCAGGACCTGCTCTCGCTCGCAGTCGACGAGCGTTCCCGCGCCGGGCTCCTTCAGAGCTTCCAGTATCCGACTGAGGTCCCCGGGATAAGGCTCGAAGAGTTCCTTCTCGAGGCGGCGGACGAGCGGGGTGTCAGCGAGGAGGAGGCCAGAGAGCGGATCCGAGCGGAAAGCGAGCGTTTCGACACCGGGCAGTTCCTCGATCGCTCACTCAACTACGAGCTTTCCGGTGGTGAGAAAAAGCGCTCCGAGATCTTCCAGATGGCAGTGCTCAGGCCGAAGATGGCCTTGCTCGACGAGATAGATTCCGGCCTGGACATCGATGCAGTGAAACAGGTAGCCGAAGCCGTCGAGGAGATGAGGTCGCCCGACCTCGGTGTTCTCATCATTACCCACTATTCCCGCATTCTTCGATACATGACACCAGACCGGATCCACGTGATGATCGACGGCCGGATCGTCGACTCCGGCGGCGCCGAGCTCGCTGACGAGCTCGAGGCGGGCGGCTACGACTCGGTGCGGGACCGTCTCGGCATCGAGAAGAGCCCCGAGGCCACAGCGGCCAAGCCAGCCGACTTCTTCACCGAAACCCCGTTCGACCTCTGATTCGGAGACGGGATGGCGTCTAAGCGGTCTGCGGCAACCCGTTGGCTCGAGCAGCTGACCCACATCCCGACAGCAAGCGGGTTGGAACACGAGGTGGTCGAATGGGTCAGTGCCTGGGCCCGTCGGCGACCCGACCTGAGCTTGCGCATCGACAGCGGCGGAAACGTCCTGGTCACCCAGAAGGGACGGAAGAGAAAGCATCCTGTGTTGGCCGTCGCGCACATGGATCACCCGGCGTTCGTGGTCACCTCGATCAACGGCGATAGGGTCGGATTCGAGTTCCGTGGCGGGGTCAACGCCGAATACTTCGAATCCGCAAGTGTGAATTTCCCACGGGCGGGCGCCGAGGGTGTCGTCGTGGATTATGAGGCGAAGTCCCAGACGGGTGAGATCCGCGTCGATGGAGAAGGTGTTGCCGTCGACGACATCGGAACGTGGCAGTTTCCGGCGGCAACTCCTGAGGAAGACCATTTTCTCGCTCCTGCTTGCGACGATCTCGCCGGATGTGCCGCGGCCCTCGCCGCTCTCGACAGGGCGCGCGGCAACCCTGACCTCCGTCACTATGGGGTGCTTCTCACCAGAGCCGAAGAAGTGGGGTTGGTCGGCGCCACCCATGCCGCGCGGGAGGGCACCATCCCCCGAGACTCGCGCCTGCTGTCGATCGAGACGTCGCGTGCACTCCCCAGCGCCCCGATCGGCGACGGTCCGATCATCCGGGTTGGTGACGCGGCGACGATTTTCGACCCGGAGCTGAGCGATCGAATCGCCCACGGGGCGGCTAAAGCCGGTATCCGCCACCAGCGCAAGCTCATGGACGGCGGCAGCTGTGAGGCGACGGCTTTCGGTGTGTACGGATATCGGGCGACCGGCCTCTGCCTTGCCCTCGGGAACTGGCACAACCGGGGCAACCTCGACGAATTCGAAGCCGGCAGAGGGGAGCCAATCCCGATGCCGGAGGAGATCTCGCTGAGCGATTTCCACGGCCTCATCGATCTGCTGGTCGTGGCGGCGGCTGCCGTTGACGTGGAGACCGATCTCCGGCAACGCTTCGACGCCCTCTACGACCGGACCGCGCACATACTCGGCTAGGAGTCCCGGGGCCATCTGCGATAGCCTCAACAGACAACGAGATTGGAGAAGATGTGGAGTATCGCACTGAGCGAGACTCGATGGGAGAGGTCAGAGTTCCAGATGCAGCCCTGTACGGAGCATCGACCCAGCGGGCAGTGGACAACTTCCCTATTTCGGGGCTCCGTTTCGACAGACAGTTCATCTGGGCACTCGGGCTGCTGAAAGGCTCCGCCGCGACTGTCTCCGGCAACATGGGTTTCCTCGACCAGGCGATGGCGGCGACAATCCGGCAGGCCGCCGACGAGGTGATGGACGGCAAGCACGACGAGCATTTTCCACTCGACATCTTCCAGACCGGGTCGGGGACGTCGACCAATACCAATGCCAACGAGGTCATAGCCGCCCGGGCTACAGCCATGCTCGGGAGCCCGATCCACCCCAACGACCACGTCAACTACGGGCAGTCATCGAACGACGTGATTCCCACCGCAATCCACGTCGCCGCAACCGCAGCCGTGCGCCAAGAGCTGCTCCCTGCCCTCAAGGTTCTTGCCGACGAGCTGGCGGCCAAGGCGGTCGAGTTCTCCGACGTGGTCAAGTCGGGCCGGACCCATCTCATGGATGCGACACCGGTGACTCTGGGCCAGGAATTCGGTGGATGGGCCACTCAGGTGCGCAAAGGTGTGGAGCGGGTTACGGCTTCGTTGCCCGACCTCGAAGAGCTCGCCCTCGGCGGAACAGCGGTGGGAACGGGCATCAACGCACCCGAAGGCTTTGCCGCCGCGGTCATCGAGCTTGTCGGCGAACGCACCGGATTCCAGTTCCGCGAAGCGACAGACCACTTCGAAGCCCAGGGCTCCAAGGACGCAACCGTAATGGCGTCGGGCGCTCTGAAGACAGTGGCGGTATCGCTGTTCAAGGTCGCCAACGACATCCGCTTTCTCGGCTCTGGCCCCACTTCGGGAATCTCCGAGATCAGGATCCCGGCGCTGCAGCCCGGCTCTTCGATCATGCCGGGGAAAGTCAACCCGGTGATGTCGGAGATGATGATGCAGGTGACCGCACACGTCATCGGCAACGACACCGCCATCACCTGGGGCGGCGCCAACGGCAACTTCGAGCTGAATGTGATGATGCCGATGATCGCCCACAACCTCCTTGAGTCGGTCCGCCTCCTCACCGCCGCATCGAATACGTTCGCCGTTGCATGTGTCAGGGGGATCGAAGCGAACACCGAGCGGGCGCGCTCTCTCGTCGAACGCAACGCCATCATCGTCACCGCTCTCAACCCCCATATCGGCTACGACAACGGCGCCAGAATCGCCAAGGAAGCAGTAGCTACTGGGCGTTCGGTGCGCGATCTGGTCATTGAGGCCGGCCTGATGTCAGCAGAGGAGGTCGACGTGGCGCTGGACATCAAATCGATGACCGAGGGTGGAATCGCGTAGTGGTGGCATCGGGTCGGGGCCAGCTGGATGACTGACACTCTCAGTGTCGTCCAGCTCCTTGCGGGGGTGGAGACCGCGGTCATAGCCGCCTTCCCGGGTCCGGTCTGGGTGCGCGGTGAAATCTCGGGTTTCAAGAGGACGAATCGCGGCGCCGGCTTCTTCAAGCTCGTCGACCCCGATCAACCGGAAAACTCGGTCGAGGTGGCGGCGCGGGGGAGGGTGATGGCCGACATCGACCGCGACCTCGACACCGTGGGGGTGGGCTCGCTGCGGGCAGGAATCGAAGTCCGGATCGAGGCGACCATCGGCATGAGGCGGGGATCATCGCTGGTTCAGTTGAGCATGCTCCGGGTCGACCCCGAGTTCATCGCCGGCCGCCTCGCAGTGGACCGGGCGGAGGTGCTGCGCCGACTCAAGTCGGATGGACTGCTTGAGCGCAACGCTCTGCTGCCGCTGCCCCTGGTGCCGCTCAAGGTCGGGCTGGTGACCAGCCGCGGCTCAGCCGCCCATGCCGACTTCCTCAACCACCTCAAGGGCCCGGGTTACCGGTTCAAGGTGTCGACGGTCGAGGCGGCGATGCAGGGAGAGACCTCCGCAGACCAGGTGGTGAAAGGCCTCGGCCGGCTGAGTCGGGAACCTGTTGACGTGGTGGCCATCGTTCGCGGCGGCGGTTCCAAGCTCGACCTTGCCGCCTTCGACAGCGAAGGCCTGGGCCGACAAATTGCGGCGATGCCGGTTCCCGTCCTCACCGGCATCGGCCACGAAACGGATCGGAGCATTGCCGACGAAGTCGCTGCTGTTGCGGAGAAGACCCCGACCGCGGCTGCCGGATGGCTGGTGGCCAGGGTGGCGGAATACGCCCGGCGCATAGACATGGCACGGGACGCGATTCGCGACGAATCGATGAAGTCGGTCGTTCGCACCGGGGCGAACCTGAATCACATGGCAGCGCAGCTCTCCGGCTCGAGGGAAGTTTTGCGCCGTCAGCATGATCAGCTCTCCCATCTCCAGTCCGGCGTTGCCGAACGGGCGCGGGAGAGCCTGAAACAGCAGACTGCCCTGGTCGAATCTTATGGAAGTCTGATCGCAACCATGGGCGTTGAACCGACCTTGCGCAGGGGATTTGCCGTGGTGACCCGTCCTGACGGCTCCCCGGTTCGTGAGGTGGGTTCGATGTCGGCCGGTGACCGGGTGCGGGTTCAGATGTTCGACGGAAAGGTGTGGATGACGGTGGAGGACCGAGATGGGTGAGATCGAACTGACCTACAAGGAAGCGCTGGAGGAGCTGCGTGCCATCCACGCCCGTCTCAGACAGGACGACGTCGACGTCGACCGCCTGCTCGAAGATGTCCAGCGCGCTGCCGAGTTGCTAGCTTTCTGCCGCAACCGCCTCAATTCGGTGGGAGAGCGTCTCGAAGAGGTCCTCACCGACTTCGACTGAGGTTCGCCCGCGAACCGTTCTGTGTCGATCCGCGTGAGGGTGTGGTGTTCCAGATCGACACAGAAGGAAGTGTTGGCCGCCCGCGAACCGTTCTGTGTCGATCCGTGTGAGGGTGTGGTGTTCCAGATCGACACAGAACGGCAGCAGCACGCCGCCCTCAGCTAGACGGAGACGGTGCGGGCGGTGCCGCCCTTGAGGGCCTCGGCAAGGGTGGTCCAGCCCAGGCTGGCGCATTTGATCCGGACCGGGTACTGGCGTACGCCTTGAAGGGCCTCGATGTCGCCGAGGACCGCGCCGGGCCGATCGGGGTCGAGTTGGATTTCGGTGTCCTCGTCCAGTGACATCATCGCCCGGAACTTCGAAGTGATCTCTTCGATCTCGGCGCGGGTCTTTCCCTTGATCGCGTCGGTCATCATCGACGCCGACGACTGGCTGATGGAGCAACCATGACCATCGACTGCCACATCGACAACAGTGTCTCCCTCGATGGTGAGCTCGATAGTTATCTCGTCGCCGCACATCGGGTTGACCCCTTCGGCGGTTGCGTCGACCTTCTCGAGCCGTCCCCGGTTTCGGGGGTTCTTGTAGTGATCGAGGATTACTTCCCGGTACAGGTCTTGAAGAGCCATCTCACATTCCAAACAGTTCTCGGGCGGTGCGTAATCCGATGACCAGGGCGTCGATGTCGGCTTCCTCGTTGTAGACGTAGAAGCTGGCACGAGCAGTGGCCGCAACACCCATGCGTCGCATCAGCGGCTTGGCACAGTGATGGCCCGCCCGCACCGACACACCCCCTTCGTCGAGAATTGTGGCGAGATCGTGGGCATGGACTCCGTCCATCACCATCGAGACGACACCGCCACGGTTGTCGAGGTTGGTGGGGCCCTGCAGTGTGAGCCCGGGCACGTCACCGAGACGCTCGAGGGCAATTGCGGTGAGTTCGCGGTCGTGGGCGAAGACCTCGTCCATGCCAATTGATTCGAGATAGTCGATGGCGGCATGAAGGCCAACCGCCTCGATTATAGGCGGGGTGCCCGCCTCGAACCGGGTCGGGATCGGTGCCCAGGTCGCGTCATGCAGGGTGACATCGGAGATCATCTCTCCGCCTCCCTCGAACGGTTCCATTTCTTCGAGCGCCTCCATCTTCCCCCAGAGGATCCCGATTCCAGTAGGGCCGAGCATTTTGTGGCCGGAGAAGGCCACGAAGTCGGCGCCCATCTCTTCGACATTGACCGGTGCATGTGGAACCAGTTGGGCTGCGTCCACGACGAGACGGGCGCCAACGCTGTGGGCGAGGTCGGCGAACTTGCGCACCGGAGGGATCGTGCCCAGGACATTCGACATGCCGGTCATGGTGACGATCTTGACATCGGGTCCGAGCATCGATTCGAAAGCCTCCAGGTCGAGACGGAAGTCGTCTGTCATCGGGATGTGCTCGAGCGTGGCTCCGGTGCGCTTTGCCACCATCTGCCAGGGAACGAGGTTGGAGTGGTGTTCCATCTCGGTGGCGATAATCCGGTCCCCCTTACCGAGGTGTTCCAAACCCCACCCGGAGGCGACCATATTCAGGCCGGTGGTCGTGCCGCGGGTGAACACCACCTGGGAGGGGTCGGCGGATCCGATGAACCCGGAGACCCGGGCTCGGGCAGCCTCGTAGGCTTCGGTGGACGCTATCGAGAGCTTGTAGGCACCCCTGTGGACGTTGGCGTAGGAGGTCCTGGCGAAACGATCCATTGCCTCGAGAACCGGAACCGGTTTCTGTGAGGAAGCACCCGAGTCGAGGAAGTGGACCCCGTTCTGGAGGACAGGGAAGTCGCCTTTCAGGTGGGTCAGGTCGATCACGTCTGGGTTAACGCCGTCCGGAACGAATCGTATCCCTCTTCTTCGAGTTTCTTGGCCAGGTCCGGGCCGCCGCTTTCGAGGATGCGGCCGTCCATGAATATGTGAACGACGTCGGGTGTGATGTAGTCGAGGAGACGCTGGTAGTGGGTGATGATCAGAAAGCCCCGGTCGGGGCCGGTTAGACGGTTCACGCCTTCGGCGACTGTGCGAAGTGCGTCGATGTCCAGGCCGGAGTCGGTCTCGTCGAGAATCGCCAGTTCGGGTTCGAGGACCGCCATCTGGAGGACCTCGTTCCGCTTTCGCTCGCCGCCGGAAAACCCTTCGTTGAGGTAGCGGTCGGCGAAAGAAGACTCCATCCCCAGTTCCTTCATCACATCGCTCACCTTCAGACGCAACTCCATGACGGTGAGGTTGGTCCCGGTCCGGTTGGAGAGGGCCTGGCGGAGGAATTGGATGACAGATACGCCAGGTATTTCCTCGGGGTGCTGGAAGGCAAGGAACATCCCGTTTTTCCCCCGGTTGGTGGGACTCATTTCGGTGATGTCCTCACCCTTGTAGAGGATGGTGCCTTCGGTGATCTCAAAGTTCGGGTGGCCCATCAGCGTTGCGGCAAGGCTCGATTTCCCCGAGCCGTTGGGTCCCATCAGCGCTTGCACCTCTCCCTTGTTCACGACGAGGTCGACACCTTTGAGGATGCTGGTGCCGCCGGCACTGACGTGCAGGTTCTTGATTTCGAGGAGGGGGGTGGTATCGCTCACGCTCTCATGGTATTTGCACCATGCCCGTAGTGAAAATGCAGCTCTTCACGAACGCTGCTCAAGCTCCCGGCCCGGAGGACTCTCCCGCCTGCCTCCACCCGCCTTCCGGCGGGGGGAGGAACCAACCTCGGCGCCAGCGGGGGGACAGCAAAAAAAGAGCGAGGACCGCGAGAAGCGTCTCTCCCTCCGCCTTGCCGAGGGATACCTTCCGACCGGCAGGTCGGGAGGGAGGGTGGGGCACCCACTAACGGAGAGAGCGAGGCGACCGCTATTGGGCCAGATCTGCCCAGATTGGTTTGACCGCGCGGTCGAAGTCGTCGAGGGCGATCGGATAGATGGCGTCCGGGGTCCCCGCAGCGGACCAGATCGGATCGTTGCGACGGAGGCCGTTGTCGGCAAAGATCCGCAACGGGTTGGCCAGGCCGAATACGGCGGTCCCGCCCGGGGCGTACCCGGTTGCAGATCGCACCTCGTCCAGTTCTGCGCGTCTCGAGCCCGAGGCTCCGGCGGCAAGCGCTAGCTTCGACGTATCGAGCCTGTGGTCGCCAGAGAGCACGGCAATCACGGGCTCGTCACCTTCTGGACGCTCGATGACAAACACCAACGATTTCGCTATCGCTGACAGCGGGCACCCGGCGGCAGCGGCTGCCTCGGCCGAGGTCTTGGTACCCTCGGGGAACCTCCGCACCTCGATGCTGATCCCCGCCGCGCTAGCCGCTTTGACCACCCTGACGTTGGTGGAATGGAGTTCGACGGTCATTGGAGGAGCGCTTCGAAGGTCTGCTTCATCCCATCGAGGTCGTCGAGGTCGATCCACTGGACGCATATCCGCTCCACGCCAGCCTCTTCGAATGCGGCGATCCGTTCGGCGGCCCGCTCTGCTGTGCCTACCACCAACCCGGCTTCGGTCCATCGCTTCTCCAGCTCATCAGAAGTGATCCCTCGCGATGCGGCGGCCGCGGCGAGACGTTCCTGATATTCACCGTTGGTGCGGCCGACCAGAACGGGCCCCATGACCGTTGCCTCCACCGACCGTTCTCCGGCCGCTTGCCTCATCACCGCGATCTTCGACCTGGCTTCGTCGGG
>JBHJOQ010000021.1:0-7468 GCA_050329555.1 Acidimicrobiia bacterium
CTGGCCACCCCGCAGACCCTCATCGACGAACCTCGCGCGCTTGGCGCCAGGGTGGAGACGGTGGATGGAACCATCGCCGACGCCGGAAGGATCGTCGCGTCACGGTGCGAGTCAGGTGAGGTCTTCAACCTGGCCACCCTCCGCGAACCGTTCCGGATCGAGGGAAAGAAGATGATGGGCTACGAGCTGTTCTGGGATCTCGGCCGGCTCCCCGATGTCGTCGTCTATCCGACCGGTGGCGGGACAGGTCTGATCGGGATGGTCAAAGCATTCGACGAGATGGAAATACTCGGCTGGATCGGCGCTGACCGTCCCCGGATGGTTGCCGTTCAGGTCGACACCTGTGCCCCGATCGTCACGGCATTCCACGATGGCTCAAAACATGCCAGCCCCTGGGTCGATGCCGGCGAGACCGCTGCATTCGGTCTCCGGGTGCCAGCGGCAGTCGGCGACCGGCTCATGCTCGAGGGTTTGCGCCACACCGATGGGACCGCCGTAGCGGTTGGCGAGGAAGAGATGCTCGAAGCCACCGACCGCCTCGCCCGCCGGGCCGGCGTCTGGGGCTCACCCGAAGGCGGGGCCTGCCTCGCTGCGGTTGACCGTCTTCGGGAAAGCGGCTGGCTCGAGGCGGGCGAGACGACAGTGATCTTCAATACCGCAACCGCTACCAAATACCGATGAAGTCACCGCTCACTCTCGCCGCCGGCATTTTCCTGATCCTGGGCGGTGCGATCTGGGTGCTACAAGGTTTGAACGTGGCATTCGCCCCGGAGAGTTTCATGACCGACAACCGGTGGTGGGTGGTATGGGGTGCTTTGGCCATGGTTCTGGGGATTTTGCTCATACTTCGCTCCCGGACCAGGTAGCTGGTCTTCGTATCAGATGGGAGAGCTCGGGGATGACCACCAAGTTTTCGGCGGTTTTGTCGATAGCTCGCTCAATGACCCAGACCAAGCAAGCCTCCGCCGCCCGATCCACCAAGAAGCACTGTGCGCAATGTGAGAAGCCGGCAGGTTTCATCACCCCGCTCGGGCTTCTCTGTACCGACCACGCCATGGCTGCCCACCCTCAACCAGGAAACAGGCGCTGACCGCTGGATGCCGGTGCCAGTCCACAAGTCGGACCGGAAGGTCTGACAATGACTCAGGTCTGATCAGGCTTCCGGAAAGTCGTCAGATCTCGCGCACTCGGAGAGGGCGTGGACCATGAGCAGTCGTGAAACACCTCGGTCAATCCAACGCCCGAGGAGATCTCTGGCTAGATTGACAGCCCAGTGAGCACAGCGCCTGCGCCACCGAGAGAAGCCCTCGACCCGGACGGCTACCAGCGTTTCATGTATGCCTGCGCCCATGAGCGTCGCTCTCCTTCCACCCAACGCCTGATCGACGCCGCTTCCTACGGCTGGATCCACCGTTTCATCCAGGAAAACGGTGTCGAGTCCGAAGGCTCACCGGAGGGCAACTGGTTGGAACCCCACGATGCCACTCCGCGCAAGCTTGCCGAGTACTTCAACCGCGTCGGCCTCCGGCTCCGTCACACCGAGGTCTTCGGATACGCATCCAAGCTGGAGAAGCATTTCGCCGATATCGCCGATGCCAAGGAATACCGCGGACCTGCCTAGCCCGTCGCAAAACGCAGTTGCCCGGATTCACGGTCAGGCGCGCCGATCGCAAGGCCGTGGTTCCGCCACTCCTCGGGCCGGAATCGCGGAGCCGAGAACGCGGCGATGCCCGGTGGTCAAACAGGGTGACATGTTGTTTGGTGGGCTCCCATCTGTGGCAAGAGGGGAGGGCGCCGACCCCAGGACCTCCCTGATTGGGGCGGTCCGGCCAGCGCAGTCCGAACGCAGAGCGGTCCGGGCGGTCGTTGTGGTCAAACAGCAGTCGGTCTGCCGGGTACCCGGTTCCTCACATGACGGGCGGGCCAGCCTTGGTCAACCAGCGGAACCACTGCGCCAGTCGGGACGATCCGGGGCGGTCTCCTCCCAGGATCGCATGAATACCGCAACCGCCCGGATCTGCTCGGAGGTGAGCGGTCCGCCATGGTCCAGCGCATAGGCACTCATCGGTGTGCCCGGGATTCCGACGGACACGAGCAGGACGGTCTGTTCGTCGGTGGCCGACTGGAGGTACTGGGACGAGTTGAGAGCAGGCGCGGAGCCTCCCTCGCCGTCGACTCCATGGCACGAGGCGCAGTTGAACCCCCAGATCTCGGAGCCAGTGTCGGCCAGGGACTCGAGATGCACTTGCCGTGCCTCCGCCCGGGCGGAAGGTTCGTACCACCGATACAGGGGAAACGCGAGCACCATTCCGAGCATGATGACGAGTCCCCACAGCATCACGCGACTGGTGGAGTCGTCGAGTTCCTGATCGTTGTCGAAACCGTAGGGCATCAGACTTCGCCGCTCTCGGTACAGGACGGGCCCGCGACCGGCTCATTGATCGTTTCGGGCCCCGGCGGCGGCCCAAGCAGCGTCTCGTCCGTGTCGACGTACACCAGCCCGTCCTCACCGACCTCCACCGCGTAACCGTCCATCCCGCGCGGCGACGGCCCGGATCGATACTCGCCGGCCCGGTTGAAGAAGGATCCGTGGCACGGACATTCGAATTGATTCGAAGAAGGACAATAGGGAACCTTGCAGCCGAGGTGAGGGCACTTGACCGAGAGCGCCCGGATCTCGCCGTCGATACGCACCAAGTAGGCACGGGCTGCCGGTACTTCCACCGCCCCGGTATCGGGGATGGCGGACGGCGCAACCGTCCTCACTTTTCCCCCGAAGGCCCCGGTCTCGAGGTGTCGGAGTAGATCCCAAGATGTCCACACCCCGGCCGCCCCGATCAGACCGAGGCCCCACTTCCAGCCCTTGGCTAGAAACTCCCTTCGTCTGATGGCCTTGCTCACAGCTCACCGTGCCATTCCACCCATGGCCAGACCCAACCCCAGTTCGGGCCCCGGAAGGCGAACCCGATGAGCGTGAGGACGATCCAGATGACCATGAACGCCGTGAACGCGGCCACCGCCACCTTGCGGTACCTGGGCAGCTTCTCCGGCGAGTTGTCTACGTAAGGCAGGACGACAAGGCCGATGATGATGGCACCCGGGACGAGTACGCCTGCGACGAGAGGCGGGTAGTGGGAAAGCAACTCTTGAAGCGCCGCGAAGTACCACGGAGCCTTCTCGGGGTTTGGCGTCACAGTCGGGTTGGCGATCTCCTTTAAGGGTGCGTCGAAGGCAAGGGAGAGCACCAGAACCACCAGAAGCGTCCCCAGCGCCGCCACGCCGTGCCGCACGAGCAGGTGAGGCCAGACCATCACTGCGTCCTGTTCGGCCGGATCCTTCCGCTCACCGGCGAGAGGTTTGCCGGGCACGATGCCTAGCACCCGACTCCCGCCGACTCGCAGCGGCTGGTCTCGGGGTTGATCCCGCTCGGTGGCGGGGCGTTCGGATTCGGTGTTCACGTGTCCTCCTCTTCTCTCGCTCCGGGTACATCGAGCATCGAGTCCTTTCGCCATCGCCACAGATGAACCATCAGGACCATGACGAGGGCGGCGGGTAGGACGGCCACATGAAGTACATAGAAGCGGAGCAGAGTGGCTTCACCGACCTCTTGCCCGCCTAAGAGAACCTCCCTGACCTGGTCCCCGATGAGGGGGACATATCCCGCCATCTCGGTACCGATCGTGACCGCCCAGAAGGCCAATTGGTCCCATGGCAGCAGATAGCCGGTGAACGAAAGGAGGAGGGTGAGTACCAGGAGAACCACGCCAATCACCCAGTTGAACTCCCTTGGCGACTTGTAAGCACCCCGATAGAAGACTCGGGCCATATGAGCGGCGACGGCCAGCACCATGAGGTGAGCCGACCAGCGGTGGACGTTGCGAATGTATTGGCCGAACGGCAGCGCCGTCTGCAGACTCTGAATATCACCGTAGGCAGAGGCTGGTGAGGGCACGTAGAAGAACATGAGGTAGATGCCGGAAGCGACGAGCGACCCGAACAGCACAGCGGAGATGACGCCCAGGTACCACGAAAAGCGGAAAGAGATCTCTCGTTTGCGCACCTTCACCGGGTAGATGTGGAGGAAGAAGTTCGACCAGTGGCCTGCGGCGCGGTCGCGATGTGTGACCCGGTCGGGAGAACGCCAAATCGATCGGCCGGCTGGACTGTGACGCAGGCGCCACCACAGGGTGGGTCGCCGCTCGGGCTCAGGCGTGTTCGGTCGCACCATCACGTCCATGCGGGTACTCCTACTCCAGTCCAGACCCCCATCGACAATGCATCGGTGGGGCAACGTTCTATGCAGAGGGCGCAGCGGATGCACATGGTCTCGTCAAGCAGCAGGGCAGTCCCGCCGGGACGATCTGGGTAGAGCTCTTCCGATGGCACCAGGGAGAGCACGTTTACCGGACAGACGTCCGCGCAGAGAGCGCAGAGCACACAGCGCTCGACATCCAAGAGGACATTTGCGAAACAGCGAAGGCAGCGGGCGGCCTCACAACGGGCTTGTTCGGGAGTGAACCCCGTCTCCACCTCTGCAAGCCCGATCCGGCGACCCGTCTCGAGAGTGGGGACCGGGACCCTGGCGCGACGGTCGTACACATCGTCGTTACGGTGGAACTGGCGAAGCTGGACCATCCGTCCGGGACGGGGCGGCGTCGCGTCCCCACCGAAGAAGCGGTGGATGTCGGCGGCCGACCGCCGGCCATCGGCGATGGCATCGATCAGGGTCCGGGGTCCCTTGGCAGCATCGCCACCCGACCAAATCCTCTCGTGAGATGTTGCTCCCGTTTCCGGGTCGACCTTGATGGTGCGGCGGGGGCTGATCTCGGGCCCGTCCTCGCCCAATGCGTCGAGGTCGATCGCCTGGCCGATAGCGAGGATGACCGTGTCGGCTTCCAAGCTGCGCCGGTCTTCTTCGTCGAACGTCGGTGAGAAGCGACCCTCATCGTCGAACACCGAGGTAACGCCGATCGTTTCGAGGCCTGTCACCTTCCCCCGTTGTGTGAGGATACGGGCCGGGCCCCGTCGGTGCACGAAACCGATGCCCTCCTCGTGGGCTTCTTCGATCTCGAAGTCGTGGGCCGGCATCTCCTGGCGCGACTCGAGCGAGACCACGGTGATGTGGCGGGCTCCCGCCCGAGCTGCAGTCCGGGCGACATCGAGGGCCTCGGTAATCGCCGAGCGCTCCTCGGCCTCCTCGTAGCGATCGGGAATGGGAGCGCCTGCGTACTCAGAGGCGCGCAGTGCGGTGCGGGCTGCGTCCATCGCCACATCACCACCTCCGATGACGACAACCCGTTCACCTACGGCGACCTCGAAGCCCCGGTTCATGTTGATGAGAAACTCGATGGCCTTGAAGACCCCGTCGGCGTCGGCTCCTTCGATGTCGAGGCCCCGCCCGAGGGTGGCGCCGATACCGAGGAACAAAGCGTCGTGGCGCTTCCGGAGGTCATCGAGCATCACGTCGGTGCCGAGCCGCGTCAGATACTCCACCTCAACGCCCAAATCGAGGATCGCCCCGATGTCAGCGGCGAGGACCGATCGATCGAGTCGGTACTCGGGGATGCCGAGCCACATCGCCCCGCCCAGTTTGTCGGTGGCCTCGTAGACGGTCACCTGGTAGCCGAGAAGCCTCAGATCGTGGGCACAAGCCATTCCGGCAGGACCGCCGCCGATGACACCCACACTCTCGGGCCGTTCGACGACAGGGGGTGCCGCCACCTTCTCCCACAGACGGCCATTACCCGTCTCGGTGCCGAACTGCTCCGTGACGAAGCGCTTGAGTGCGCGAATGGCAATCGGCTTGTCGATCTGGCCGCGTCGGCAAGCGTCCTCGCACGGAGCGGCACAAACCCGGCCACAAACCGAAGCAAACGGGTTGGGCAGACGGGCCGTGAGATAAGCGAGTTCGTCGTCGCCATCGGCGATGGCAGCCACGTACATCCCAGCGTTGGTGTGGACCGGGCACGCAGCCAGGCACGGAATGTTCTCATCGTAGAACGCGAGCGGAGTCGTCACGTCGAGTCGCCCATCTCACCCATCGTCAGATCCGACTCCGACGATGAAGCCACCACAGTCCGGCGATGCCGAGCGCAAGCCCCGCCGTCCACACTCCCGCGCCGATTATCTCTTGGGTGGTGCGTGACATCGCGCTGACCGGTTCCAAGGTGAGCACAAACGAGGGCCCCAGAACCACAAGGCCGATCAACACGACCACGATCACTGCGGTCTTCAGCCAGGCGCTGGGCCAGGAAACAGAGCGGCGGTCGATCACCCCCACTATCCGACGACCGAAGACAGCGGCTCCGACGGCGAGGATCAGAAGGGAAACCGCCCACATGGGGGTGGCTATCGACGGCATTGCCGTTGCCACCGGCAGGAGACACCGCTCGAAGCTTGCGGTGCGGACATTGACGGCATCTCCTCTCCTCTCGGGACGGCCTAGACCCTGATGGGCCGATGGTGTCTCCCGTGTGCCCTGGTGCGGAAGGGACCTTGGTCCCGAGAGAGTGGGACTTAGGTCTGTTGTCTCCCCCGACTCCCTTCGCGATCTTGCTATCGATGAGCTCCACAGTCAGAGACTCCGGTTCTCCCGCTTCGGAAGGTGAGGGCGGTCCGTGTCGCGTCCCGAACTGATCGATTTCCAGCAGGAGCGAATCCGGGTTCTGCACCTGACGTGGATCGCCTTTTTCATCTCGTTTTACATCTGGTTCAACATGGCGCCGCTGGCGACCACCATGCTCCGGGACGTGGGGTGGATGACCGAGGAGCACCTCAGGGTGCTCGCCATCGTCAACGTGGCACTGACGATCCCGGCCCGGATCCTGGTAGGGGCACTCATCGACCGGTTCGGGCCGCGACTGGTCTTTTCGGGATTGCTCATCTCGATGTCCATCCCCACTTTCATCTTCGCCTTCGGCGACACCCTCGCCCAGCTCATGATCTCGCGTTTGGTGTTGAGCACCATCGGTGCCAGCTTCGTAGTCGGGATCCGGATGGTGGCCCAGTGGTTCCCGCCCAAGATGATCGGGCGGGCCGAGGGCTTCTACGCCGGATGGGGCAATTTCGGGTCGGCATGGGCGGCGATCACCCTCCCATGGCTCGCCATCAGTGTGTTCGAGAACCGGTTCGGAGTCGAGCAAGGCTGGCGGTGGGCGCTGTTCGTCAACGGGCTGGTCGCCTTCATCTACGGGTTCATCTATTACGCCAAGGTGCGCGACACGCCATCGGGTATCCCCTTCGTGGGGGTCAAGAAGACCCAGCCGATGACGGTCTCGTCCTATGGCGACCTCATCCAGTACCTTGCCTGGTCGCTGCCGATATTCGGGGCCATGGGGCTGCTGGCGTGGCGGATCAGCAGCATCGAGGTGAGCACGGACGCCGCCGCCGGGAGCTTGCTGCCCGCCGAGTACCTCTGGATGGTGTACCTGGGACTGGGCGTCGCCTACCTCGTCCATGTCGGCAAGTC
>JBHJOQ010000023.1:0-7757 GCA_050329555.1 Acidimicrobiia bacterium
GCGAGTGTTCGCCCGGTCACCGTGAGCACGTCTCCTTCGAGAAGGCCCTCTTCGAGCAGGGCCTTGAGCACTATCGGCACACCACCGATCCGGTCTACGTCGACCATGTGATATCTGCCAAATGGCTTGAGGTCGCCGATGTGAGGGGTGGTGCGCGAGATCCGGTCGAAGTCGCGGATCTCCAGATCGACCCCCACTTCGTGGGCGATGGCGAGAAGGTGGAGGACCGCATTCGTCGAGCCTCCCAACGCCATGACCGTGGTTATCGCATTGGTGAACGCCGGCGACGTCATGATCTGCCGGGAGGTGATCCCTTCCTTGACCAGAGACATGACGGCTTCACCGGATTGTCTCGCAAACGTGCGGAGTCGGGGGTCGATCGCCGGCACCGCTGCCGACCCGGGCAAAGACATCCCGATTGCCTCCCCTACCGCCGCCATGGTGTTGGCGGTGAACATCCCCGCGCAGGAGCCGGCGCCCGGGCAGGCTGCCCGTTCCAGCGCAAGCAGTTCCTCACTGGAGATACGCCCCTCCGACTCGGCCCCGATTCCCTCGAAGACGTCGACGATTGAGATATCGCGCCCCTGGTACCGCCCGGGGAGACTCGAGCCCCCGTACAGGAAAACCGCGGGCAAATCGAGACGGCCGGCAGCCATCAGCATCCCTGGCAGCGACTTGTCACATCCCGCAATCGCCATCACCGCGTCGAAACGCTCGGCATGCACCACAAGCTCGACCGAGTCGGCGATTACCTCCCGGGACACCAGCGATGCCCGCATCCCCTCGTGGCCCTGGGAGATCCCGTCCGAGACGGCAATCGTCGAGAACACCAACCCGACTCCCCCGCTGTCAGCAATGCCTTCTTTGGCAAAGCGAGACAGCTCGGGACCGGTCAGGTTGCATGGTGTCACCTCGTTCCCCGCAGAGACCACACCGACCTGGGGCTTATCGAAATCATCGTCGGTGAAACCGACTGCACGGAGCATGGCGCGTGCGCCGGCCTTGGCCGGGCCCTCGGTCACGTCCTTTGAACGAACCTTTCCAGACATCGTCGAATCCTACGGCGGTTTGGCGTCCGGGCGAAATCTGGCAACAATCCCGGTCATGGCCACCATCTACTACGACAACGACTGCGACCCGGACCTGATAAAGAACAAGAAGGTCGCCGTCATCGGCTACGGGAGCCAGGGCCACGCTCACGCCCTGAACCTCAAGGAATCGGGAGTAGATGTCGTCGTGGGAATCCGCCCCGAGTCGGCGAGCGCCTCCGCAGCAGCCGGGGCCGGGCTCGATGTCAAGTCACCAGCCGAGGCGGCGGCCTGGGCCGATGTGGTGATGATGCTGGTTCCCGACCAGGTGATGGCTGAGGTCTACAACGAGTCCGTCGAGCCCGGACTGGGAGAGGGCGACACCCTCATGTTCGCCCACGGATTCAACATCCACTTCGGAGCGATAACCCCGCCGCAGCATGTCGATGTGGCGATGATCGCCCCCAAGGGCCCGGGCCACCTGGTTCGCCGCACCTACGAACAGGGCTCCGGAGTGCCCTGTCTGATCGCGATCCACCAGGACTCGACCGGCACCGCCCACGATCTCGCCCTCTCCTACGCCCGTGCGATCGGTGGCAGCCGGGCCGGAGTTCTCGAGACCACCTTCAAGGAGGAGACCGAGACCGACCTCTTCGGCGAGCAGGTGATCCTCTGCGGCGGCGTCGCCGAGCTGATCAAAGCCTCGTTCGAAACCCTGGTGGAAGCCGGCTACCAGCCGGAGTCCGCATACTTCGAAACCCTCCACGAGTTGAAGTTGATCGTTGACCTCCTCTTCGAAGGCGGGTTGTCCTGGATGCGCTACTCGGTGTCAGACACCGCCGAATACGGCGACTACACGAGGGGCAACCGGATAGTGACCGACGAGACCAGGGCTGCGATGAAGGAAGTACTCGCCGAGATCCAGTCCGGTGCGTTTGCCAACGAATGGCTCGCCCAGGCCCGTGAAGGCGCTCCTTTCCTGAAGCAACAGCGTCAGGCCAATCGGGAACACCAGATCGAAGAAGTGGGCAAGGAGCTGAGGGACATGATGCCGTTCCTAGAGCCCAAGACCGCTCCCTAGTGAGCGCAGCGAACGGCTGTTCCCCCAGAGGCGGAGCCGAATGGGGGAAAGGTCGGTGGGTTCCACCGGTGGTTGCAACAGTCCGAATCGCCAACCCGACCACACCCAAACCATGTACCCCAGGCCAACCACCTACGCCACCCAACCTGTCGGGGGGGATGCAAGGGGGGTCGTCCCCCCTTGCAATTAATTCTCCCCTTGCCTTGACACTGGCTGCGTGCAGGTGTTAACTGCTGAAGCACATGTCAAACTCGTCTATCGCCCTCGTAATTCTTATCGCCTAGGCACATACAGACGTCTGTGTGTGCCCAACCCTCCGCCCGGAGGGTTTTTTTTACCCTTATGAGCAACCAATACTTCACAGGATCACATTCACTTCTCCGCAGCCTCGAATACGAGGGTGTGGAGGTCATTTTCGGTGTGCCCGGAGGTGCAATCCTCCCTGCATATGACCCCCTGCTCGACAGTCCTATCCGCCACGTGTTGGCGCGTCACGAGCAGGGGGCCGGGCACATGGCGGAGGGTTACGCCATGGCAACCGGCCGCGTCGGCGTCACGTGGGCGACTTCGGGGCCCGGTGCGACCAACCTGATCACCCCGCTCCAGAACGCCATGATGGACTCCACTCCGCTGGTCGCCATCACCGGCCAGGTCGCCAGCAGTGCCATCGGGTCGGACGCTTTCCAGGAGGCGTACACCACCGGGCTTGCCATGCACTGCACCAAACATGCCTATCTGGTCGACAACGCAGACCGCATCCCCGACATCGTCCACGAGGCCTTCCACCTCGCCTCGACCGGGCGACCCGGCCCGGTGCTCGTCGACATCCCCAAGGACGTCCTCAACCAGGTGACAACGTGGACGGAACCGACGCTGGCAGGGCTTCCCGGATACCGGCCCACCTATCACGGCCACCCCAAGCAGATCAAAGCTGCAATCGAGATGATCGAAGCTGCCGAAAGGCCGGTCCTCTACGTGGGCGGCGGGGTCATCGCCGCCGGTGCCTCCGACGAATTGCTTCGCTTTGCCGAGCAAATGAACATCCCCGTCACCACCACGCTGATGGCACGAGGGGCGTTCCCCGATAATCATCCGCTTGCACTGGGGATGCCCGGGATGCACGGGGTCTATGCGGCCATCATGGCGATCCAACAGAGCGACACGCTAATCGCGGTCGGAGCCCGCTTCGACGACCGGGTCACCGGGAAGGTCGATTCTTTTGCCCCCAACGCCAAAGTCATTCACATCGATGTCGACCCCGCCGAGATCGGAAAGATCCGCAAAGCTGACGTTCCCGTCGTCGGTGACGCCAAGGTCATCCTGGCCAGCCTGAACGAGCGGGCCGAGACCATGCGGGCCGGTTCCCCCGCACCCGAGCGTCGCTACTGGACCGGGCTGATCAGCGGGTGGAAGGCAAACAAGCCTCTCCACTACGATCAGCACGAAGACGGACCGATCAAGGTCCAACACTTCATCGAGCGTCTCCACTCTCTTACCGGAGGCGACGCGGTGGTGACCGCCGGTGTCGGCCAGCACCAGATGTGGGCATCACAGTTTTGGGGATTCAGCCGACCCCGCTCCTGGATCAACTCCGGAGGCTCGGGAACCATGGGCTTCTCGCTTCCGGCGGCGGTTGGCGCCAAAGTCGCCCGCCCCGACGAAACTGTCATCGCCCTCGACGGCGACGGCTGTTTCCAGATGACCTCACAGGAGATGATCACCGCCGCAGTCGAGAAGATCCCGATCAAAGTGGTCGTCTTCAACAACGGCGGGTTCGGCATGGTGAAGCAGTGGCAGACCCTTTTCTACGGGGGACGGCTCTCCGCCAGCGTCATGCCCACCGACATCCCCGACTTTCCCGCACTCGCCGAGGCAATGGGATGTGTCGGGATGCGGGTCACCCACCCCTCCGACATCGACGTCACCATCGAAAAGGCGTTGGCCATCGACGACCGCCCCGTCCTGATCGAGGTTGTGGTCGACCCCGACGAGATGTGCTTCCCCATGGTTCCCGCAGGGGGATCCAACGACGATGTGATCACCGGCCCGGAAGACCTGCCGTGAAACACACGATCTCGGTTGTCGTCGAAGACAAACCCGGTGTCCTGGCACGGGTTGCCGCCATGTTCTCCAACCGCGGGTTCAACATCCACTCCCTGGCAGTTGGCCCCACCCACATCGAAGGCCGCTCCCGGATCACTCTCGTCGCCGACGCTCCAGAGGTGGAACAGCTCCAGAAGCAACTCCACAAACTGGTGAACGTGATCAAGGTGTACGAGTTCGACAGTTCGACCGCCGTCGTTTCCGAGGTGATGCTGGCCCGGGTGACCTCCGCTGCGGCGAACCGGGGGGCGGTGGGCGACACAGCAGCCCTCTTCGGGGCCAGGGTCGTCGACCTTGGCGCAGACTCGATGACCTTCGAGGTCGCCGGCAACCCCGAACACCTGCAGTCGTTCATCGACCACATGACCCCGTTCGGAATAGTCGACCTGGTGAAGTCGGGCCGGATTGCGATGAAGAAGCTGTCGGCGGTCCGTCCTGCCGCAGTCTCGGCGATCTCGCGATGAGCCGCTTTCGCTCCATTCACGGTCTCATTCGAATTCTCTAGCCGGAAAGCCCGACGCGGCCGACCGGCGAACCCACCCGACACACACGATTTACGGAGAGCCCGAATGAAACACGTGACAGTATTTGACACAACACTGAGAGATGGCGAGCAGGCGCCCGGCATCGCTCTCAACCCCGACCAGAAGCTGCGGATCGCACTTCAACTCGAACTGCTCGGAGTCGATGTCGTGGAGGCCGGATTCCCGGTCTCTTCCGACGGCGATTTCGAAGCCGTCCAGCGAATTGCTCGCCAACTCGACCAACCGGTGGTCGCGGCCATGGCCCGGACCAGCGTCTCCGACGTCGATAGGACGTGGGAGGCCATCAAGGATGCCAACCGCCCCCGGTTCCACATCTTCCTGGCCACCTCACAGCTCCACATGGAGCACAAGCTGCGAATGAGCGAGGAAGAGGTACTTGTCGCGGTCAAGACCGGGGTGGGACGGGCTCGCGACTACACCGACGACGTCGAATACACCGCGGAGGACGCCACCAGGTCGGATCCCGACTTCCTGATGCGGGTGCTCACCACGGCTGTCGACGCCGGCGCCACCACAATCAATGTCCCCGATACGGTCGGTTACGCCACACCCGGCGACTACGGAGCCCTGGTGCGCCGCGTCGTCGCAGAGGTGAAAGCCGGCCACGACCAGGTCACCGTCTCAACCCACTGTCACAACGACCTCGGCCTCGCCGTCGCCAACTCACTCGCTGCGGTCGAGGCCGGCGCCGGCCAGGTAGAGGCGACCATCAACGGAATCGGTGAGCGTGCCGGCAATGCCTCGCTCGAAGAGCTGGTGATGGCACTGCGGGTCCGCTCCGATGTCTACGACGTGGAGACCCGATTGGACACGACCCGGCTGTACGAGACCTCCCAGATGGTCTCCCAGGCGACCGGCTTCCCGGTTCAGTACAACAAGGCAGTTGTCGGTAGGAACGCATTCGCCCACGAGTCAGGGATTCACCAACACGGAGTGCTCCGCAACCGGTCGACTTACGAGATCATGGACCCGGCTGCAGTCGGGCACTCCGGCAAGTCGATCGTCATGGGCAAACACTCCGGGCGGGCAGCGTTGAAGCACTCACTGGCGACGATGGGCGTCGACCTCAACGCCGCGGCGTTCGAGAAGGCATTCCTCAACATGAAGAAGGCTGCAGATGTCCAGGGCGAAGTCTCCGACGCCCAGCTGAAGACGATCGTCGATGATGTGGTCACCGAGATGGAGATCTTCGAAGGTGTGGCAGAGTCGTTCCGATGAGCAATCACCTGGTAGCGGTCGTCCCCGGTGACGGGACCGGTCCGGAAGTAGTTGGCGAGGCAGTCAAGGTCCTCGACGAGGCCGCGTCCCGATTCGGATTCTCTCTCGAATACGGCGATCTCGAATTGAGTGGAGAGCGCTACCTGCGGACCGGCCAGACACTCACCGAAGGCGACCTCGACTTCCTCAAGAGACACGACGCAATCCTCTTCGGCGCGATCGGTCACCCGGAAGTCAAGCCGGGCATACTCGAACAGGAGGTGCTGCTGCGCCTGCGACGGGAACTCGATCAATACATAAACCTCCGCCCTGTGAAACTGCACGAAGGAGTCACCTCCCCCCTCGCCAACGTCGCTGCGGAGGATGTGGATTTCGTCGTCGTCAGAGAGAACAGCGAAGGCTTGTACTCCGGGGAAGGTGAGTTCACCGCCAAGGGATCGGCCTTCGAAGTTGCAGTCCAGAAGTCGGTCAACACCCGCTTCGGAGTGGAGCGATGCATCCGGTATGCCTTCGAGCTCGCCTCAACCCGCCCCCGCAAACATCTCACCCTCTGTGGCAAAACCAACGTCCTCACCTACGCGTGGGACCTTTGGCAGCGTGTCTTCGACGAAGTCGGCGCTGGATTCCCCGACGTGTCCACCTCCTACGCGCACGTCGACGCTGCCTGCCTGTGGATGGTCGAAGACCCGGCGCGTTTCGACGTGATCGTCACCGACAACATGTTCGGCGACATCATCACCGACCTCGGTGCGGCGATCCAGGGCGGCTTGGGTATCGCCTCCGGCGCCAACCTGAACCCTTCCGGAGTCTCCATGTTCGAGCCGATCGGTGGGACCGCCCCGGGATTCGAGGGCACCGGCCAGATCAACCCGCTCGCTGCCATCGGAGCCGCGGCGATGATGCTCGACACGCTCGGCGAGAAGGAGGCAGCCTCGGCAATCGAGACGGCGGTGGGAGCTGTCGCCGGGTCGCTCCCCTCCTTGCGGGCCGGTGAGATGGGGTCCTCCACGACCGAAGTAGGCAACCGGGTGGCCGAAATGGTCTCCTCCAGCGAGAAAGTGGGCTCATGAGCTCGGGAACTCTGTTCGACAAGATCTGGAACCAGCACACGGTGGACGACGCCGACCCCGCCCTACTCTTCGTCGACCTCCACCTCGTGCACGAAGTCACTTCCGCCCAGGCATTCAGCGGCCTCGAGTTTGCCGGCCGGCACGTTCGTCATCCCGAGCTGACCCTGGCCACCGTCGACCATGCGATACCTACAATCGGCCGAGGCCTGGGGATTCGTGATCCCCTCGCCAAGAAGCAGGTCGATGCCCTCAAGGACAACTGCGCCCGACACGGGATCCAGCTCTTCGGGCTCGACGACCCCCGACAGGGGATCGTTCATGTGGTCGGCCCCGAACAGGGGATGACCCAGCCGGGGATGGTCATAGTGTGCGGAGACAGCCACACATCGACCCACGGTGCTTTCGGCGCGCTTGCCTTCGGGGTAGGCACTTCGGACGTCGAGCACGTTCTGGCGACACAGACCATCCGCCAGAAGAAGCCGAAGTCCATGGCAATCGAAGTCGATGGAGATCTTCCACCGGGGGTGACGGCAAAGGATCTGATCCTCGGGATCATTTCCAGCATTGGTGTCGCCGGAGGACAGGGACATGTGATCGAATATCGAGGCGGGGCTGTCCGCAATCTGAGCATGGAAGAGCGGATGACCGTGTGCAACATGTCGATCGAGGGCGGCGCCCGGGCCGGGATGGTCGCTCCCGACGAAACCACTTT
>JBHJOQ010000159.1:0-17067 GCA_050329555.1 Acidimicrobiia bacterium
TCGCCGTCGGGGTCGAACTTCTGGGACTGCAAGACAGGATTGAATACCCTGAAGTACGGAGCTGCATCTGCCCCGGTCCCCGCGACCCATTGCCAGTTTCCGGCGTTCTGAGCGACGTCGGCATCGAGGAGGTGTCGGCGGAAATGACGCTCCCCCACCGTCCAATCGATCAGAAGGTCCTTGACCAGGAAGGACGCTGCCACCATCCGGACCCTGTTGTGCATCCAGCCTTCAGCCAGGAGCTGTCGCATCCCGGCATCCACGAGGGGATAACCCGTTCGACCTTCCTTCCACCTCCTCACCGATCCAGCGTCAGATCGCCAGGGCACTGCGGCGTACTTGTCGCGCAGAGGACGCGACACCATTCGTGGGTTCTCTGCCAGGAGATGCGCCCAGAAGTCGCGCCAGGCGAGCTGGCGGATGAACGCCCGGCTCCCCGGGTTCCCATCTTCGACACCGTGCAGAATTGTCTTCGGGCTGATGAATCCATACTTGAGATCGACCGACAGCCTGCTGGTCTCATCGAGGTCCGGCCGATCACGGGTCTGCTCGTAGTCCTCGACCCGCTCGATGAAACTCTCCAATCGCTCACGCGCGGCTGTCTCGCCGTACCTGCCCACCGCCACGTCAGGGCGGGGAGCCCCCTTCCCGGGATTGTCGAGAATCATCGCGGAACCCGGTTGCGGGACAGTCTCTACCGGGAGCGAGCTCCACTTAGCGAAGAAAGGCCCGAAGACTTGATACGCCCGATCCCCGTCCGTTGAGATCGAGCCGGGTGGATGGAGGTACAGCCCATCGGAAGAACGAAGACCGACGAGTTCCCCCACCTCGCTGTCCCGCTGTGTCCCGTACGGGGTCACTTCGCGGTTTATGTGAACCTCACCGGCGCCTAACTCCGAAACGACCGACGGGACAATATCGACCGGTCGGCCGAACTCGACCCTGAGCCGGCCACCCAACCTGGCCAGGCTTTGGTCGAGCGACTCCAGCCCGGCAGCAAGCACTGACCGTCGCTCCGGGGTGACGACATCGAACAAGGCAGGGTCGATGACGAACAGGGCGCATACGCTTTCCGCGACGGTACACGCCGACCAGGCGGGGTTGTCGGCCAGCCTGAGGTCGCGTCGGAACCATACGATGGAAGTGCCCACTGGCCCGGTGTCAGATATCGACTATGACCGACACGACATCCCCGGCGCTGGATACAACTCCGCCCGCGACCTCCCTGGTGAGCGCGAACCCGGCGAAGTCGTCGGTCCAGGTGAAGGTGGCCGGACCGGGGTCACTGCCGAGGACACCGGCTGATATGGCAATCTCGTCTGGCGTCAAGACCCAGAGTTGATAGGTACGGTCATCGCCGAGCGGGTCGAGAGAATCGGATGGGATCAGGTACCCGAGACCATCCTCGCCGAGAACCACCCGGGCGACGGCCACATCACCAACCAGAAATTCGCGGACGACACTTCCAGGAGCCTCCGCAGCAGCTTCTGCAGCGGCAAGAACTCCGTCGGCGGTGTTCAGATCGCTGGTCGCAAAGCGCTGGCCGAGCAGGGCTCCCCCGAAGACGAGCGCCACCGCAGCGGCGGCCCCCAGCAGCCACATCATCGGACCGGACCGCTTCGCCCGCTCCGCGCTGAAGTCGTGGACGCTGCCAGACCCGGACGGCCCGGTGGTTGCGATTGCACTCTCGATCCGATCCCAGAGGTGTTCCGGCGCAGGCTCATCCGACACCATCAGCGAGGTCACCGCGCGCTGGGAGTCGAGTTCGGCAGCACAAATCTCACAATCCAGGAGATGGGTTTCGATCTCGGCCACTTCATTGGCCTCGAGAGCGTCGAGCGCGTACAGGGGGATGAGCTCTTGGATCCAGGAGTGCTCGGTCACGACTCCACCCCCTCGAGATTGATAGCAAGCTTGCGCATGCCATTGCGGATCCGGCTCTTCACAGTTCCCTCCGGAGCCCCCAACCTATCGGCAACCTCAACATAAGTGAGGCCGCCGAAGTAGGCCATCGTTATCGCCTTCCGCTCGTTGTCTTCGAGGTCGATGAGCGCCTGGTGGACCCGCTCGGAGGTCGCCCGGGTCAGGATCTCCTCTTCGACACTCGTGTAATCGGGGTCCGGGGGGACCAGCTCTCTTCGCGATCTCGCCTCCTCGGACCTGACAATGTCGACGGCACGACGGTGGGCGATGGTAAGCAGGAATGTCTTCAGCGAGCCCCGGGTTGAATCGAACCTCTCCGGCGAGTTCCAGAAAGTGACGAAGGTCTCCTGGACGACATCTTCCGCCAGTTCCGGGTTGCGCAGGACCTTGAGAGCAACCGAATGCACCGCGCCCCCGAACCGGTCATAGATTTCCTTGAGGTCCGTTTGATCGCGCGTTCCAACCCCGCTCACCAGGTCGGCGTCGGAACGATCGGTCTTCAAAGCCGGGAAGGTAGCGGCATCAACCACGAAGGATAGGACCCGGGCCGCCCCTGCGTGAATTCTCAACCCTGGGACGCGAATCTGCAACATGGGAGCCCACGCTGTAGCGGCACTTCTGGTTGCCTGGATCATCACGACCACTATTCGTAACCGGAGCCGTGGTCGGATTCAGATCCCGGTCCGTTCCCGGGTCAAGTCGGCATCACCTGCATTGGCTCACCCATCTGACCAGAGGAGCGTCTCGGGATGGAACTGGCTCCAGGCGAACCAAAAGGACTCGTGGGCGACAACCTCCCCGTCAGGGCCGACCACCCGCAACCCTCCGCCGTCAGCGATCACCTCGTAGCCATCGAGGGCGACCACATCGCCCATATCCAGGGCGTTTGTCGCCGAGGCAACTGGAAACGCGATTGGTGTGCCATCCGCAGCTACAACCCCCACGACCCGGGCGTGGACATCGAGGCGAGGGTCGACAGGACCCACCGGGAAGATAGGCCCGTCGGCGTCACGGTCACCAAGCGGGTTCAGCCTGTAGATCATGCCCAACCCTCCGTCACGGGCGATGATGCGGGTATCCGGGTACTCGGCGAACCACTCCCCCCATGTCGAAGCCACCACCGTCACCTGGTCGAGGACCACTCCCTCACGGCCGAGCGGTCCGGAAAGGGCCGCTCCCGTGAAGGTGTCGAAGACCGATCCGGTCACGAGGTCATACATCACCTTGTTCGACCGGGAAAGGAGGCCGGACGTGCGCAACACTGCTGTCTCGAAACCGTCGGGCACCGATTCGGTCAGGTAGGCCTGGGCCGACCCGCACAGAGTGCAGTACGGGATGCCGAGCCGGGCGCCACCGACGCTGATGTTGAGCATCTCGTGGATTTCCATCTGGTTCCTCGGCATTGCCAGGGCGTCACCGTTGTGGACCACACCGAAGACGATGGTGCTTGCAGTGAGCCAGGTGACCTCATCACCGGGAACCGTCGGCGGGTCGTCGAGAGCAGGGATGCATCCGCGTTCGCACGGGTTGGGGTCACCCAATGGTCGGTCGTCGATGAGCACCCCGCCCCAGGTCACCCACCTCCAATCGATCGAGACGTTGTCGTCGAAGAACGGCTGCCAGGCAGGCTCGAGAATTGTGTACAGCTCACCTTTCCTCATGCCGTATCCCTCCCAGGCGGGCAGATCCCATGCGATGAGGTGGTTGAACGCATCGACGAACGACGGGCTCTCCGTGGCGTCGGGGGTCACCCCGGTAAGGGCCGCGAAGATCCTGACTGTCTGGGCACCTTCGCTGCCACCCTGGAAGAAACGGAGCAGGTCAGCCAGGAACCAGGCCACACGTGGGTCTTCACCGGCGCCGAGAGCATCCAGGGCCTCCGTGTCAAAACCTCCCGCGTCGATCGATGCGATGAGAGACCCGACCTCGTTGTCGAGGGCCGGATCAAGAGCGCTGGATGAGTCGACCGCAGGCGGGTCCGGAAAAGCGGCATCGGGCTCAGCGGGCGCCGCTGTCTCAGTGGTCACAACCGCAGATTCGCTCGTCGAAGTGCTCTCCGGCGTGGCGGTGCATGCCCCGAGCAACAGCACGAAAGTCATAAGTTTCTTCACCTGCGTCACGCTACGGAACCGGAGCTAAAAACCGATGAAAAAATGCTGCCTTGAGGTTTATTCGAGTTGAGACTTGATTGATCCGCTCTCATGGCGTACATTCACCGTTGATGGTTATTCGTAACGTGTCCCGAATGATGTGCATGGCTTGTATGACAAGCCGTGCGGGATGCTGACGAAAAAACACCACCAGTAATCAGAGGATCCGCACCGGCATCGGTTGCGGATCTATTTTGATTTGAGGCTGAAGCCGGGCAATCACCAACAAGGAGAAGCCAATGTCAGCCAACTACCGTTTCGAAACCCTGCAAGTCCATGCGGGCCAGGAGCCGGCCCCCGGCAGCAATGCCCGCGCGGTTCCGATATATCAGACCACGAGCTACACCTTCGATGATGCAGCCCATGGGGCTCGCCTGTTCGGACTCGAGGAGTTCGGCAACATCTACACCAGGATCATGAATCCGACCACCGATGTGTTCGAGCAGCGGATCGCCGCCCTCGAAGGAGGTGTCGCAGCCGTTGCCACCGCCAGCGGCCAGGCGGCACAGCTCACGACAATCTTGACCCTTGCCGAGTCGGGGGACAATATCGTCTCGACCTCCTACCTCTACGGAGGCACGTACAACCAGTTCAAGGTGAGCCTGAAGCGGCTCGGCATCGAGGTCCGGTTTGTCGACGGCGACGACCCCGAGGAGTTCGAGCGTCTCATCGACGACAAGACGCGTGGTGTGTACCTGGAAACGATCGGGAACCCCCGCTTCAACATCCCTGACATTCCCGCGATTGCTGAGTTGGCCCACAAACATGGTGTTCCGGTGATCGTCGACAACACCTTCGGGGCTGCGGGTTATATCGCACGCCCGATCGACCTGGGCGCCGACATCGTCGTGGCTTCGGCGACGAAGTGGATTGGCGGCCACGGGACGTCGATTGGAGGGGTGATCGTCGACTCCGGGAACTTCAACTGGGCGAGCCCGCGTTTTCGGACTTTCACCGATCCTGCCCCCGGATATCACGGGCTGGTCTTCTCGGACGTCTTCGGTGTCGACGGCCCCTTCGGCAACATTGCGTTCGCGATCAGGGCTCGCGTCGAGGGCCTCAGAGACCTGGGAGCTGCGCTGAGCCCTTTCAACGCTTTCCTGCTCCTTCAAGGGCTCGAGACGCTGAGCCTTCGTGTCCAGCGCCATCTCGACAATACCTTGGAGCTGGCCCGATGGCTCGAAGGCCATGAGTCGGTGGCATGGGTCGACTATCCGGGCCTGGAGTCGCACCCCTATCACGAGAAGGCAAAAGAGATCCTCCGCAACGGATTCGGTGGGGTTCTCACCTTCGGCATTCGTGGTGGTGCCGAGGCCGGAGCCAAGTTCATCGACTCGGTGAAGCTTGCCTCCCACCTCGCCAACGTCGGGGATGCCAAGACCCTTGTGATCCATCCTGCGTCGACGACACACCGGCAGCTGACCGACGAGGAGCAGCTGGCGGCAGGCGTACGCAAGGACCAGGTCAGGATCTCGGTGGGCATCGAGCACATCGATGACATCAAGGAAGACCTCGACCAGGCGTTTGCCAAAGCCACCGCGAAGGAGCCCGCCGCTTGATCTCAAAGGCGACCCGATACCTGACACTGGACGAACCCCTGCCGCTGGAGGGCGGCGGGGCTCTCCACGACGTCGCGGTTGCCTACAGAACCTGGGGCGAGGCGTCGGAAACCGCCGTGCTCGTCTGTCATGCCTTGACCGGCAATGCCGACGCTGATGACTGGTGGGCCGGCCTCTACAAGCCGGGGGCGATCCTCGATCCAGAGCGGAGCTTTGTCATCGCCACCAACGTGCTCGGGAGTTGCTACGGCACGACGGGCCCGGCCTCGATCAACCCCGAGACCGGTGAGGCATACGGCAGCGGCTTTCCTCATGTGACGATCCGCGACCTCGTCGAGACCCAGCGGAGGCTCCTCGATGCGATAGGTGTGGAGAGGGTCGACTACGTGATCGGAGGCTCGATGGGGGGCATGCAGGCCCAGGAGTGGGCGGCACTCTATCCCGACGGGGTCGGCGCCGCGATTTCGATTGGTGCCGGGACCACCCAGACGGCATGGAACATTGCACTTTCCGACGCCCAACGAGCGGCGATTTCCAGCGCGGCTGGGCCGGACCAGGGCCTCGCCATCGCACGGATGATCGCGATGATCTCCTACCGTTCCCCGGAGAACTTCGATTCGCGTTTCGGCAGGGAACAGACCGAATCCGGTTATGCGGTTCAGGACTACCTTCGCTATCAAGGTGAGAAGCTCGTCGACCGATTCGACGTGAACAGCTACGTGACTCTCATGAACGCCATGGACTCCCACGACCTGGCGCGCGACCGGGACCTGGAGTCGATCGAAACTCCCGTGCTCGGCGTGGGTATCTCGAGCGATACCCTCTATCCGGCATCGGAGGTCAAGAAGCTGGCCGACTCCCTGCCCAACGGGACGTACCGGACCCTCCACGCCAGCCAGGGCCACGATGCGTTTCTCATCGAAACCGGCGAGCTGGACAAGATCGTCACCGGATTTCTCAGCACCAAGGACCCCAGATACCGGTCCGGGACCGACGGCAGGGGTTCCGCCTGGGCCTAGAGTGGTGCGTCGCTTGAAGAATGATGGAGTCTCTCCGGCCCTCATCGCCCCTGGCTGCGTCCAAAATGCTCAACGCAGCTCCCCGTGCGAGAAGCGCTTTTCTCCTTGCCAGATGACGCCGATGACTCGGAGACACGCAACAACCTATTGAACCGACACACCACTAGAACCAACCCAACCGCCCACTACGGTGTGCGCACATGGTCGAAGAAACTCCCGCTCTCGCTGACCCGCGGCTGGAAGGTGCCACATACGAAGTGTTCAGGCACGGCCCGGTCAGATCGTTACAGGCGGCGGCGGAGGAGCGCGGTATTCCTCAGTCGGCGGTAATCAAGACCATGGTGATCCGGGTATCCGACGACGAATACGTCTTCGTGTTGGTTCCCGGCGACCGGGTCATCGAATGGGCCAAGCTCAGACAAACCCTGGGGGTCAACCGCATCTCCCTACCCGACGAGGGAACCGCCCTCGCCGTCACCGGCTACGCCCGCGGGGCGATCACGCCCTTCGCGGCCAGCCGCAACCTCGCTGTCATTGCCGACGCCAGGCTGGCGGGCAACACCGTCTCAATCGGAGGCGGGGCCATAGGTGTCTCCTTGATGATGTCTGGTGACGACGTAGTCCGTCTCCTCGGAGCAAACCTGAGCGATATCACCAAACCGGGCCGGCCCTCCAACCCTGCGAAGCCCGGCACCGGCCGCCAGTAGCCCCCGACTCAGGCCTCACGGCAGGTCGTCGCACCAGATCGCAGCGAGAGAATACAGCGCCACCAGGGTGAAGAGCAGGCCGGATAACCCGGCAACGATATTCATTAGAAGTTGCATCCCCAGATCATCCACCGGGGGTGGGACAGTTTCGATGAGGGATGTCCCCGGCTCGACCCTGATCCGACGCCTTGGCGTATTAGAGTCGGACGATGGAGTTCGCCACGGCCTTGAGCTGCATCGACGGACGCATCCAGCGGCCTGTCAACGAATTCCTGATTGCGGAGTTCGGAGTCACCTATCTCGACACCGTTACACGTGCCGGTATCGTCAAGTACCTGACCTCCTCTTACGACCCGGCAACTGCGGCGATAGTCGTCGACCTCGACTCGTCGATCCGAGCTCATTCACCTAAGCACCTGGCGTTGGTAGCCCACCGGGAATGCGCCGGCAACCCCGTCGACGATAAGACCCAGCTACGCCAGCTCGACGACAGTGTCGCGCACTTCCGGCGGCGGTATCCCGAGCTCGGCGTCGTCGGGGTCTGGGTCGATACCGGCAAGAACGTCGAACTGCGGTCCTGAGCAAAGCCGTCAGTTAGGGTCGGCCGCCCGATATCGTGGCCTGGTCCCCATCATCACCCTGGAATGCTCCGCCGACTCACAACTCTCCTCGCCCTGAGTGTCGCCACCGCTTCGTGCGCTGTGTTGACCGGTGCCGACCTCACCACCACTCTCCCCCCCTCGCCTGCGGACACCGCCACCACTCAAGCGCCGGCAGGGGTTCCCGGCCTGGCGGTTGTGCCGGAGGGCGGTGTCAACCTTCACGAGACGGCGGCCGGCAGCGTGCTCCAATCCATACACCAGGGGATCATCCTGCCGGTGACCTCGGTCGAAGGAACGTGGCTGGAGGTCATGGACTCGTGCAGCAACCCGGCATGGGTGAACAGCAACGAAGTTTCGATTGTGCCCAGATCGACTCCGAGGACGCCTGGAGACGGCTTCGACCTGTCACGAGCGGTGGTGGTCATAGACGCCGGTCACGGGGGCCGCGACTGGGGCGCACCTGGCGAGGACGGCACCCGGGAGTCGTTCTTCAACCTAGATATCGCCGACAGGCTGCGCAACCTGCTCCTGACACCGCATGACGTCGACTGGGAGACCGGGAGAATCACCCCGGGCTCGACCTATCCCGCCATCGCCGGAGCCCACATGACCAGGGACACCACCGGCCCAGACGATGGGGACTTCGAAGCCGGCCTGGCCTATCGGGCAACCATGGCGAACAGCGTTGCGGCCGACGCCCTGCTTTCTATACACAACAACACCGGCACCGACCGCACCCTCCAGGACCCGCCGCGCGCGGTCTTCTATGCGCTCTCCGTGGAAGGCTCCGACCGTCTGGCGTCGTTGATCGACGAAGAGCTGTTTCGCAGTTTCGACCCTTTCGCCACCGAATGGCAGGGCTCGGGAGCGCAGGGAACCGCTTCGCGCCGGGACGTGGAGACGGGCGGGGACTTCTACGGCCTTTTGCGCAGGTCTGAGGTCCCGGCGGTGATCATCGAAGGCGTTTATGTGAGCGACAGCGCCCAGAACACGCTTCTGCGGACGACAGTGTTCCGCCAGGCATACGCCGACGGTGTCTACCGGGGGCTCGTGCGATTTCTGACTACCGAGGAGGTCGGCTCGCCGATCAACGAGCCTGCCGACTTCCAGGGGAGTGTGGGAAGCCCGACCACCACCAATTGTGTGGTCCCCAAACAAAGCGTTCCTTAGGCTCTGCGTCTCATATCTGATAGCCAGGCCGACCAGTACGCGAGCCTCACAACTTGGTGTGGAACTGGGCGCTCACCGAATCACCATTGAGACGCCATTCCTTAGGTTCTGCGTCTCATATCTGATAGCCAGGCCGACCAGTACGCGGGCCTCACAACCTGGTGTGGAACTGGACGCTCAGTGAATCACTATTGAGACGCCGAGCCTTAGGAAAGGGTGAATCCCGGACCGATGGGCGGAGCCTTCAGCGATAGCGCCAGACGATACGGCCCCGGGTCGGGTCGTAGGTCGACACCTCGACGTCGACTGAATCGCCGGGGAGAACCCGAATACCACGGCCGCGGCGCATCTTGCCTGACGGTTTGGCGAGCAATTCGAAACCGTTGTCGAGCTTCACCTCGAATGTGGAGTCGGGAAGCATCTTCATGACGGTGCCGCGCATCCGTATGTATTCTTCAGTGTCTTTTGCCATAAATCCTTCGATTACCGACCGCTAACGATAGGCGATGTGCGACCGGTGCGAGAAGTCGGCTGGGCGGTCGCCGCCCCGTCAAACCCGCCCTGCAGAGCGCTCAGGCGGACTCTCCGCTGAGGATCTCTTCGATCTCACCGACGAGCCGTTGGGCTTCGTCCACCCAACGCTGATACTGGGCAAGGTCACCGTTGGCCAGTGCAGCCTCGGCGTTAGCGAAGGCCCCGGCCGCCTGTGCGACGAGCCCGGCGACAGTTTCCGCGTCCGGGATCTCGCCGCCATTCCCGTCTGGGTCTGCGCCCCCGATCGACTCGCCGAACACGAGAGAGAGGGCGCCGTCAAGGGTGTCAGCCCACTCCACGCGTTCGCCGAAGACCACGGCGACCCGGCGGAATTCGGGGAACCCCCCGCCCTGGGCTTCGAGGAAGATCGGCTGGATATAGAGAAGCGACTCCTCGATCGGCACCACAATCAGATCACCCTTGATCACCTCGGAGCCGATCGAGTCCCATAGCGTGAACTGTTGGGAGATCTCGGCGTCCTGCTCGATCCTCTGGCCAACCTGCTCGGTGCCATCGACGAGCTCACCCTGAGGCATCCGGAAGTCGATCAGCCGGCCGTAACTCCGGGGGGACGAGTCGGCCACCAGGAAGGCGGACATGTTCCGCCTTTCCCGCGGGGTGAACGGCTGAAGCAACAGATATGAGAGATCCTCCTCACCGGGGAGACTCGTCAACAGGTAATACGGGAGCAGCCCTGTGAGGAAGTTCCACTGCCCTGCCTGGCCGAGGAACTGGTCACCTTTGAGCAGGTTCACACCGCCCTCGGCGTCGCGGGTGATGGTCGAGGGGTCGGTCGGCAGCGACCACGCATCGTTTCCGGTGAACAACTCACCTTCGGAATCGACGTGGTATTCGAGATAGATGCTGCCTTGGAGCCGAAACAGGTCCTGGGGGTAACGGAGATGGTTTTCGAGACCATCGGGCAATTCAGCCATCGACTCGAAAATGCCTGGGTAGGTCTCAGCCCAGGTGGACGCAACCGGATCGTCCGGGTCTGACAGGTAGAACGTGACATCTCCGTCAAAAGCGTCGACCACGGCCTTCACCGAATTCCGGATGTAGTTGGTGCCAACGGTGATGTCGGAGCTTCGGTTCAGCCGGCCGACCGCGTCGGAGGTCAACGGAGTAGCGTACGGGTACTCCGACGAGACCGTGTACAGGTCGATGACCCACAGGATCCGGCCATCGATCACCACCGGGTACATGTCGGTGTCGGGGATCAGGAAGGGAGCAATCTTCTCGACGATCGAGCGCACGTTTCTCTCGACCAGCACCCGGCTGTCGGGTCGGATCTCGCCGGAGATCAGGAGGTTGAGATCGCGATACCGCAACGCGAATGCGGCCTTTTTGAAAATGTTGTCGAGAGGCACTCCGGCCTCACCCTGATACTCGTTGTAGTCTGTGGCGCCGCCGGGCAGCGGGAAGTCGACTTCCTGGGGCGTGCTTCCGGTCTTCACTATCACGGGACGGCCCGGCGTGTAGGTCTCCCCAAAATAGACCCTGGGCTCGTCGAGCTCGAGGCTGTCAACCGAAGCCTGGGGCGGGATGTCCTGAAGGAGGAATCTCGGCTGGCCGTTGGACTCGACGACATTGGCCTCATTGATCACCGCCCCGACGCCGTGGGTATAGAACAATGTCTCGTTCTGCCAGTCGGAGCGCGGGAGATTCCCTTCCTCGAGTTCGCGCACCGCGATCATCACCTGTTTTTCCACGCCGTCCTGGATGTAGCGGTCAGTGTCGACTCTTCCCAATGTGTAATAGGGCCGGAGCTCCTGGAAGTTCTGATAGGTCCTAGGGAGCACCGATGTGTCCCACAAACGGAGGTTGTCGATCACGAGCCGGTTGGCCTCGATGCCCTCGGCATCCAGTTCCCCGGAGGCGGCAAAGCTGCGCACCTCGACCTCGTCGATGCCGTAGGCACCACGGGTGAATTCGAGATTGTTGGCGATAAACTCGCGGTCTTTATCGAGCTGGACCGGAGTTACCTGAAAACGCTGGATCACCGCCGGGTAGATCGCACCTGCAGCGATTGCGACCACCAGCCAGGAGACCACCGTGACGATGGAGAGGGTCCAACCGCGGCGCCAGATGTTCACGATAAAGATCACTGCGGCGATCAATGCGACCGCGATAAGTAGCCGCAACGCGGGCAACCGGGCATTCACATCGGTGAAACCCGGGCCGAAGAAGGCGGGCTCCGAACGGCCGGAGAGGAGAAGCGCGTACATGTCGAGCCGGTAGATCACTGCCCGGATCAGCGCGAGGATGGCGAGCATCACGAGAACATGGGTCTTGGTGCCGCTGGTGACACTCAATCCGCGACCGCTGAGACGGATTCCCCCGTTGAAATAGTGGACCACGGCCACCGCCACCAGGCTGAGGAGGAATAGGTTGAATATCCAGTCGAGAGCCGTGTTCAGAAACGGAAGCTGAAACATGAAGAAGGAAATATCCGACCCGAAGACTGGGTCGACAACACCAAAATCGCGGCCGTTCTGGAACAAGAAGAACTCCTCCCGCCATGATGCTGCGGCGAAACCGAGGAGGAGGGCGAGACCGAAGCTCACCAGAAGGCGCACCATGCCGATGCGGGGTTCGACCCAATCCCGGAAGCGCTCGATCAGCTCCTCTTCCTCAGTGAGATCGAAAGGAACCCACCGTGGCGACATCCGATCGGCAAGGCGAAGGCTCCCCCAGATAACCGCAAACGCGATAACCACCCCTACCACTCCGAGGAGAATCGAAACGCCCCAGTTCTTGACCCAGACGTCGTCGTATCCGATGGAACTGAACCAGAGGTACTCGGTCCAGAGTGACCCGGCCGCGGTAAACAGGAGGTAGATAGCGGCGACGATCCCGACGATGACAGTAACGGGACGACGACGATCCACAACGGGTCTGTCGGATGGTGCCCTGGTGAACATCGAGTCCGAGTCTAAGTGGTCACAGAACCTTGTGTTAAAGGGCGAGTGTGCACTCACATCCCGGATGGACCGGGGGAAGCGTCGTCATCGGGCCGGTGGCGGCCTGCCGGCACGCACTGCACGGGGTTCCCGATGCGATCCACTCGACGCTCCGCCCTGCGGCCGACTCGGCGAAGCCACGGTGGAATCCGGTCAAGGCAAGTGCCCGCACCCTGCGTTCAGCCTCATCGGTTCTCCAGGCGCGGAACACTTTGGAGGCAGCCGACTGCCTTTCCCGTTGACCATCCGACGATGAGCTCAGCTGCTCTTTCAGATTCTGGACGAGGTCGGTGCCGAAGACCTCGGGCGAATCGGTGGCGGGAGTCGACGGACGTTTCAGCCTGGCCCCAGCCATGGCCTGGGCCCGATCGTGTCCGGCTGTGTAGCTCTCGGCCCAGAGTGTGATGAGGTCGGCGCGGAGTGTTTCGGCAATGGCGGTCCGGTCCGGCTCCCAACCACTGTCGGTCCGGAGGCCGTCGAGAGCGACGTTCTGAGCCTCGGTCACTGCCTTCTTGATGCCCCGGAGCGCGCGGTTGGTGATAGGCAGCAGAGCGCCATCCCGCTCTTCGATCAGGTCGTCGGCAGCGCGGATCGAAGGTTCTGGGGACCGCACCGGGTCGGGCTGTGGCTTGGCCGCCTGCACGGGCTCGGACGCCGCCTCGTCGGGCGGAGCCAACGCCGGGGGCCGGTCTCCAGCGCCGCTCTCTCCCGGTCTGCGCAATGACGCGAAGAGTGCCTCCACATCGTCCGCCGGTTTAGAGGCCGGAGCAGGGAAAGGCTCAGGCTCGGCAGCGAATGGTGCCGGTGGTGGCCCTGGCTCGCTGACCGGCGGTAGCTCTTCGGTCTCGAGCTCCACTGATGTGGCCGGGACACTCTCCACTGGCGGTTCCGGCTCCCGCTCTTCGCGCACTGGGGCTGGCGCCTGTGGCGCCGGCTTCTCCTGCTCGTCGCGGATGACCCGGACGGTCTCCCCCGGTTGCCACGTGACCTGAGGTTCGGGCACCGTCTCAGCCGGACGATTGCCCGGTATCACCCTCACCGATGTGTCGCTGGTCCGGGAAAGGTTCAGATCCTCGCGTTTGGCCTCGAGGGTCCCTTCCATCTGGTGGAGCGCCGCCCTGACACCGTCGAGCTCCTCCATCAACTCTTCGCGGCGCTGCTCGAGCGCCCGGGTCCGCTCCTGGCTTGCCTCCGCCTGTTTGCGGGCAGTGGCGAGCATGACGTCGCGACTCTTCTCGGCCTCAGCCGTGATCTTCTCGGCGTCCATGCTCGCCGCCCGAAGCATGTCCTCCGCCTCGCGACGGGCACCGGACACCAGGCGGTGGGCATCCCGCTCCGCCTCGCCGGCAATGGTTATCGCATCTCTCTCTGCCGACTCGCGGAGGCTCCTCGCCTCAGCGACCACCTGGTTGAGAAGCTCACTTCCGGCGGCCCATGCGTCGCTCCTCAGCGCCTCGGCATCGTTCTTCGCCTCTTTGCGCAACTGCTCGGCCTCTGCCATCGACTCCGATCTCCACCGCGCTGCGTCGGCGGTGGCGCGCTCTCGCATGGTTTCGGCAGCTTCCCGGGCGGCCTCAAGCACCGTTGTGACCTCACGGCCGACATTCTCGAACTCCGACTTCAAATCCCTATCGGCAAACTCTCCCAATCGGGAGATGAGCCGCTCACGATCTCTCTGCAACTCCTCCAGCGCCCCGGCCACCTCGTCGAGGAACTGTTTGACGGCGGAAGGGTCGGCGCCTCGAATCACAGTGCGGAAGCCGGCGCCGCGGACCGTCTCAGGGGTCACTTCAGAGGGCATATCCCTAGAAGATACCGAGATAGTGTGCTCTTCCAGGCGATTGTCAGGCAGCTTCCAGGTTTTCCAGGTATTCGATTGCCTCCTCGAGGGATGCGATTGGAACGATGTCAATGAAGTCACGTTCGGCGGTGAGGGCCTCTTCGTAGTTGCCGGCCGGCACCAGAATGACCGAGGCTCCAGCCGCTTCGGCGGCGGCCACCTTCTGGCGGATCCCGCCGATGTTGCCGACCGAGCCGTCGTACTCGATGGTCCCGGTGCCGGCTATCACGTTTCCCCCGGTCAGGTCACCGGGAGTGAGGGTGTCGATGATGGCCAGGGCATGCATCATTCCTGCCGACGGCCCGCCAACATTGCCGGCCTGGATCGACACCGGGAATGGCGGTTCGGTCAGTTCTCGAACCACGATCCCCATGATCGGGGCCTCGGGGTCGTCGTCGCGAGCCGCCAGCTCAAGGGTGACCTCCAACTCCGAGCCCGCCCTGGTGATGCCGAGAGTCACCTCATCACCCGGAGCGAGGCCAACCAGCGCTTCCGGGACGTCAGCAGAGCGAACGATCTCGGTTCCGTTGACCGTGTTCACCGAGTCACCCGGCTCGAGCACGCCGTCGGCCGGAAGATCGGCCACGATCTCGATGACGATGACGTCGGTCGGAACCATCTCGTAGCCAAGCGAAGTGAGAGCCACCGTGATCGCCCGGACCTGTGAATCATCCATCTGCGCCAGCACCCGCTCCCGGTATTCCTCGTCGGACTCGTCGGGCGGCCGGACCCGCTCTTTCCTGAGCAAGTCGATCGTTGGGTCGAGACCGGCGATAAGAGCTTCGAACACATTCACCTCCTGGCTGAGCACCGTGAGCATCAATAACTCACCGCCGGGAGGAAACACATCGACGTCCTCGATTGCGATGGCGTCGGCGGCATCGGAAATCGGGCCGGCAGACCACGCCAAATAGGGCAGCTGGACATTCCAGAGGACAACGGAGAGCACGCCGGCAAAGAGAAGGAAACTCGCCAGATATACAGGCCAGGAGGGGGTCGACCGCTGCGTGTCTTGCACGGTGAGATGGTAACTGTCGGCCGGGATTAGAGGTCTGTAGCTTAAGCTCGCACCAACATCCCAGGAGTAGCAAATGACCTCAGCAGCCATCACCCATCGCATCATGCCCAAAAGCATTGCCACCACCATCCTGTTGGTCGTCGGCGCCGCCGCGATCACAGCCGTCGCCGCGCAGTGGAGGATCATCCTCCCGTTCACACCCGTTCCGATAACGGGCCAGACCTTTGCGGTGCTGCTCACAGGAGCTGCGCTCGGCCTCCGTCTCGGCGCCGCCGGTCAGCTTCTGTACCTCGCTGCGGGTGCCCTCGGGGCCCCGGTCTTCAGCGAAGCCCGAGGAGGGATGGAGGTCGTCACCGGCGCAACCGGGGGCTACCTCATCGGCTTCGTCTTCGCAGCGGGCCTCATCGGCTGGATGGCCGAACGGCGCCAGGACCGGACTTTCCCGACGATGTTCACAGCTTTTATCACCGGTTCAGCCGTCATCTACTTGTTTGGCGTCGTCGGGCTTATGGCCGCAACCGGGATGAGTGCGTCCGAGGGCATCGCCAATGGCGTCGTCCCGTTCGTCTTCGGCGACGTGATCAAGGCAACGGCGGCCGGGCTCATCCTGCCCGGAGCATGGAAACTGCTCGGCGAGCAGCGCTAGTGGTGGCGCCAGGCGTCCGCGACTCGCCAGGCGGGTTGAACAGCCCGCACAACGACACCACCAGGACGGCGTTCTTAAACCCTGGGTTTCTCAGGTCGCCAGGCGGGTTGAACAGCCCGCACAACGACACCACCAGGACGGCGTTCATAAACCCTGGGTTTCTCAGGTCGCCAGGCGGGTTGAACAGCCCGCAAAACGACGCCACCGGAGTCGATGCTCGTTAGCCGCATCAGATCAACCGGCGACGTGTCTGATCGCTTCCGCAATGTCGGCGGGGACTTGCTCCTGGAGAAAGTGACCGGCGCTCGTGGTGGTGACCAGTGCGTCGGGCAACAACAGCTCGTGGCGCCGGAGGAGACGGCCGAGCACCGGGTCTTTGGTCCCCCAGACCAGCGCCGACCTTCCTGAGAAGCCGGCCACATAATCCCTTACCTCAGCCTGGAGGGCCACGGTCGGATGATCCATGTCGTCGGCAACCATGCGGACGAGGGCGGCTACGGCCTCGTTACCGCGACTCCGTTTCAATGGGTAGGCATAGGCCCGGGCCACGTCCCCCGATATCGACTTCCGATCTCCCTGGGCGAAGCCGAGAGCCCTCTGGGGCAGGCCGGCATATCGGCTCAGCAGCTCACCGGCCCTTGTCGAGAACACGCGGTGGAACAGCGACGGGCGGAACCCTGGTTTTGGGGGCTCGATAAGGGTGTTCATCACCACGACACCCGTCATCACTCCGGGATGGCGGCTGAGGGCGTGGAGTCCGATCGGCCCGCCCCAGTCCTGGACCACAGCAATCGCATCTGTCAGGTCGAGCCGGGCGAGAAGGGCGGACATCCACTTCGAGTGGTTCTCGAAGGTGTGGTCACCGACGTGTGGGGGGCGGTCGGAGAAGCCGAGGCCGATCAGGTCGGGCATGATCAGCCGGTAGGGCTCACCGCG
>JBHJOQ010000039.1:0-43936 GCA_050329555.1 Acidimicrobiia bacterium
TGCATGATATGCCGGTGATATTGGCCGGCTTCTGGGACACTCTGCGGCGATGAGTTGGTCTCCTTGTCTGGTGGAGGCGGATGATTCGGGTCGCATCCGCTTGGGTCATCCGCTGGTGGATCGGTATTTGGAGTTTGTGGCGGCTCGTGGTCGTCGGAACACGCTGCTGGCGGCGGCGTACGACTTGAGGGTGTTCTTCTCGGTTGTCGGCAAGGATCCTGTGGATGTGACCACCGCTGACGTCTTGGAGTTCATCACTGCCCAGCGTGGCGACCGTCGAGTGGTCCGCATCTCTGACGGCGGGTCGGATGGCCTGTCGGCGAGGACGATCCAACGTCGTCTGTCGATGGTGTCGGGCCTGTTCTCGTTCTTGACAGCTCGTGGCGATGTGGAAGGAAACCCGGTGCCTCGAGGTTTGGCCACCCGGAAGCCGAACCGCACGGGCCGTGGTGCTCCTTTGGTAAGAACACCTCGGACACTTCCTCGGATCCTCGAGCCCGTAGAGGTGGATTCTCTGTTTGGGGCGCTGCGGACTCTGAGGGATCGGGCCATGGTCGAGGCGATGGTGTTTGGTGGGCTGCGCCGCAATGAGACCCTGGGGTTGCGTTTCGAGGATCTGAAACCGGGTGAGAAGCGGATCTTTGTCGCTGAGGGGAAGGGCGGGCATTCACGGCTGATCCCGATCTCTGGCCGGTTCTTTACTTCGGCGGCTGCCTATCTCGACCAGGAGCGCCCTCGGGTGTCGTCCACGGATCGGGTGTTCGTGGTGTTGAAGGGCCCCAACCGGGGTCACCCGCTGACGCCGAAAGGGTTGGAGCAGATCATCCGTGACGCCCGGAAACGAGCCGGGTTGGAGCATTGCACCTGCCATCAGCTCCGCCACACCTGTTTCACCCGGCTCCGAGAAGCGGGGATGAGCTTGGAAGCAATCCAAGCCCAGGCGGGTCACCGGTCGATCGAGTCGACCCGGATCTATCTGCATCTGGCCAACAGTTGGCTCGCCGAGGAATACCGCCGAGCATCGGATCGGATCGACAGCGACGGTTTTGCCCGCCAGATCGCCGAGATTACGGACAATGGCCAGTGACCTCCCCAGCACCATTGACCTCCTCGATCCATGGCCCGTGGGCTGACATTTCTGCGGTGGTTCCAGGAGCCGTCGACGTCGTGTTCCGGTATCTGGACCAGGCGACGGTGAGTCTTCAGCCGGCTTCGATAAGAGCCGCTGACCTGGCCCTACGCCAGTTCTGTGGGTTTCTCGCCGAACAAGACCCACCGGTCAGGTCGATCTCAGATGTGAGCAGGGACGTGGTCGAGGACTACAAGCTCCACCTCGCCGGATGTGTGTCGGTCACCACCGGAAAGCGGTTGGCGGCCAACACCATCCGACAGCATCTCCGTCTCCTCAAAGTGTTCTTCGACCGGATCATCGAATGGGACTGGCCCCAGGCACCACGCCGCAACCCGCTCCTCCTCGGGGATATGCCGCCTCGCCCTGAACCACTCCCCAAGTTTCTCGACGACGCTCAGGCCGCCCGGTTCATGAGAGCCGCCTACGACGAAGCTGACCCGTTCCGTCGGCTGTGTGTCCTGCTGTTGGCCCGCACCGGGATGCGTGTTGGTGAACTGTGTGCTCTCGACCCCGACCCGGTGGTCCAGATCGGCGACTGTCACTGGCTGCGGATCCCGGTGGGGAAACTGAGAAACGACCGATACATCCCCCTCCACCCCCACCTGATCGACGACATCACCCGCCACCAGGAAACCAACCGGGAACACATCTCGACACACGGTGTGCTCCTCGCCGACAAGACCAGTGCAGTCGACCGGCATCGAATCACCCGCATGGTCCGCCGGGTCGCCAAGGCTGCCGGAGTCGGACATGTCCACCCCCACCAGCTGCGTCACACCCTCGCCACCCAAGCCATCAACCGGGGGATGCGTCTCGAAGCCGTCGCCGCCCTCCTCGGCCACAAAACCCTCGAGATGACCATGACCTACGCCCGGATCGCCGACCGCACCGTCGCCGACGAATACTTCGCCGTTACCGACCAGATCGAAACCCTCTACACCAACCAGCTGCCAGGCGATGTCGAAGGGCCCAACATGCGGCTGCTCCGAGCCGAGCACACCCGCATGCTCGGCAACGGATACTGCACCCGACCCTCAGAGCTCGACTGCCACTTCGAATCCATCTGCGAAACCTGCATTCACTTCGCCACCACCATCGAATTCCTCCCCACCATCCAACGGCAACGAGACCACGCCACAGAACACGACCAGCCCCAACGAGCAGCCCTCTTCAGCGGGCTCCTCGAACAACTCCACCAGGACAACCACACATGAGTCTCGCCCGTCGCCACCCTCCCTTCCTTGACAAGATCACCGGCATAATGCCGGATAGCGCGCGGGTGTTTCGACCAAGCGTGCCTTTTCGAAGCGCGCGTTATGCGCTGGTCAAGCCTTCCTGGCGCGCCATCGACATGGATCCGGTGGAGCCGTTGACCGACCGATATAAGAGCACGGTCGCCCGATCTCGTATTTTCTCTATCGGCTTGTATTCCCTCTGTCGGGTCGAGCCAAGGGCAGCTGAAGAAAGAGTGAACCTAACCGAGGTGCCAGAGGTTTAATAGTCGATGACTCATATTCGGGACGAGCGCGGGGAGCGTCGGATGTCCGATACAAGCGACTTCGATGCCTTTTACCGCGCTGGGTACACCGCCCTTTCTCGTGCCCTCATTTTGGCGATCGGCGATAGGGATATGGCGGTTGAAGCCACCGACGAAGCGTTCACAAAAGCACTCGAACGCTGGCCCGAGCTGGCGACGTACGACAACCCCGAGGGGTGGATCTACCGGGTCGGGGTCAACTGGGCGAAGACCCGGATCAAAAAGAGATCCGCCACGTCGATTGGGCTGCTCGACCAAGACGGCTATCTGGATGATCTTCCTGAGCCGGAACTTCTGGCCGCAGTGGTGAGACTGCCCATCAAGTTCCGGTCGGTGCTAGTGGCTCGGTTCTTCTTGGATTGGTCTGTGGGGCAGACGGCGGCGGCGCTGAACATTCCTGAGGGGACGGTAAAGACTCGTCAGGCTCGGGCGATCCGAAGTCTGAAAAGGCGATTAGGAGATTCCAATGAGTATTGAAGATCGTATCCGGTCGACCCTCGACGCGGCGGGGCGTCACATCAATCCGACGTCTTCACCAATTACCGCTTCGCACGGATCGAAGTCTTGGTCGCGTTCGTGGCTCCGACGCCGTCTTCCTGTATGGCCGAGGACCCCGGTGTTTGCCTCCGTCCTTGTGTTGGTGGGGGTCGGTACCGCCTTCGCTACCTTTGCTGGCCTGCTTCCCTGGGACGTGAAGCTCTCCCTTACCGACGGGGGATGTCGAGTATCTTCGAGCACGGATGAGATGGTTGCTTCCGTCGAGTCAGAGGGGCGCATTGCCGAACTCTGGATTACGCGACCCGGGCCTGACCAGCCTCCCAACGGTCACATTGTTCTGGACTTTGACGAAGAGGGGAATCGCCTCGGCTACATACTTGGATGTTCGCCTCCGGGCAGCCGACACCATGTGGCCACTGATGAAGTGTGGGTAGGCGTCAGCGGTGAGACTAGTGCCGAGCGAATGCTGCTGACCGTCCTCGGGCGCGTGTCCTCCGGCGCGGCCGTGGCGAGAGTGACCCTCAGCGACGAAGAAGTGATCGACATCGGCGTGCAGACCGACGGTTACTTCATCGAACTCGTCACCCGGCCAGGTGTGGAAGTCTCGATCGGCGATCCATCACCACCACCACTCCCCGAAGCGGTTCATGTCGCTGCGTTGGACGCACAGGGCCAGGTAATCGAAGAGAAGGATCTCCCATGGGACCAGGAACTTCATCAGCGCGCCCAAGAGGACTCAAGCCCTCAACCTTCTGATCCGTAGTCCCCAAGTCGCGTCCGTCTTTCCTCCCCCGAGATTCTGGCGAAATCGTCCTGCAACACCCGTATCTGATGCGAAACCACCCATATTTAGGACCGCCCACTATCGGCACTTCGGTGTGCGTTCTCAGCCCTTCCGTGTCGCAACCGTTCGACGGCTGACCTTGTCGAGTCGGTGGTCGATGAAAAGGGTGACCAAAGAGGAGATCGACAGGCGGGCCGGGTGGAAGCGCGGCGACCCTCCTCGCTATCCGTCGGACGCGTCTAATGATGAAAAGCCAAGAAGGATGTGGAGTCGCTGGCCGCTGCCCTCGTCGTCCGGGGCCGTAACAATGATCAGTCGTCCTTCGCCCACGCCCAACCCCTTATATCCAATGAAACGGTTTGGGGTTGGCGGACTCGGTGACATTTCCCAACCACCCGTTTCGGCTGAGTCCAGTGCCCTTTCAAGAACCAACTCTGCTTGTGACTCATCCAGAATCCTGTAAAAAGAATTCACTTGCGCCGACGAAGGAAATGGCCGCTCCTCCCGGTTCCCCTGACTGCGTCGGTCGATCAGCTCGATCCCGTCGGCCTCGTAGCTGGCCATCGGGTCGGCCAGCAAGGCAGGAAGGTACGTGTCATCATTCGAACACGCCGAAACCACCATGAAGATGGCTGGCAAAAGAAGCAGCCTGCAGCGTCGTAGACCCGACCTGGACATCCCCGACGATGCTCGGCTAACACTCCGTCGTTCCCTCGCAACGTGTATCAATCCGAACAACGTTTCCCCATTGGTCGCGAAAGGTAGCCTGCTTAGCCGACGTGTCAACAGGGGCTGGTCGGGCGCCACCTCTTCGAGATGCACGTAGATGACGGCGGCCTCGTCTCATGGGAACGCAGCAACGTGCCAGGCCGCACCTACCCCGCAGGATCGCAACCCAGGGCGGCGCGGTGACCTAATCGTTCGACAGGCTGGAGCTGCTCATCTGCGGTCGCTTGGCTCGACATACCAACTCGGAGAACTGATGCCGACTATCCATCACACTCCGAAGAGGTGCATCAGATTCCCGACAAATGTTCCTCAGTCGCGCGCAGCCGCACAGATCAACAATTATGGAGGGATAACGAGCATTTCAGGGAGTGCCCGCTATCGGCACTTCGTGCTCGGCGCGAAACTGCCGAATACCGCGCGGGTGGTTCGGCCGATTCCAGCGCTGGGCAGGCGCGCTCTGCGTTCTTGCTCTTGACGGTCTCACATTCCCGACCTATTGACCGTTGTAAGTTGGCTGGATCTGACACGGCTGCTGACTAGAACAATATTGCATGTAAACGCTCGACCTTCCCAAAGCGTTATGGAGATATGACCGAAGACTTCGCGACGTTCTATCGAGACACCAAGGACGTGGTGTTTCGTGCGGTCGCTGCTTCAACTCGGTCTGTTCAGGATGCCGAGGAAGCGACGGCTGAGGGATATGCCCGGGCCTATTCGAAGTGGTCTTCGGTCGCGACGCATCCGAATCCCGGAGGTTGGGTGGTGGTTTCGGCGTTGAATTATCACCGTTCGACCTGGCGGAAGATCCGACGGCTAGTTCCTCTCAAAGGGTCGGACGACGGCTGGGTGGCCCCTGCCGAGCCTCCCGATCCGATAGCGGAACAAGTGATGGAGCTCCCGCTGAGACAACGCGAGGCCATCGCTCTGTGCGTCATTATGGGCATGGATTCGGTCGCCGCAGGGGAAGCCCTCGGTGTGTCTTCCTCAACGGTGCGCGTCCACCTCCACCGGGGCCTCAGCAAGCTTCGAGCCATTTCGGAAAAGGAGAACCTGAAACTATGAGAGTTACTAACGACACAGTCCGCGAGGCTTTCGAGTCGCTTGAGTTCGAACTCGAAATCGACACAATCGTTGAACGAGCAGTGGCGCGCCGTAAACGCGTCAGGACTCTGCAATCCACGATTGTCGGCAGCGTTCTGATTGGCGTGATCGCTATGGCCTTTCTCGCTCGGTCTCCCGAGGCACTTGCATACTGGGATCCAGTTCCGAGCACTCCGGACGACGTCTTGTTAGAGGCTGCCCCTGATCTGTGTGCCGCTCAACTGGAATCAGTTGGACCTTTGATGCCTCTCTTGTTGGTCGACCAGCGCGCGAACGCAGCGCGAGCAGTGTTTGGAGAGCGCGGGTCGGACGCAAACGGCCCCGTCGTGGGCTTTTCGATCTGCTCACTCGTGAAAGCCGACGGCCAGTGGACGGCACCGCAAACCGAAGACTTACCGTTCAGCGCTTCCACATTCGCCGGCGTGACCGACGAGCCCAACGCCGCCAAGGTCATCCTGTATCAGAGTGACGGCACTCAGGTCGAGGCAGCTATGAAAGACGGCTTTTACCACTTCTGGTGGATCGACCCTGAAAGCTATGAAGGCGGTCGGGTCGAGGTCCTTGACAGTGAGGGCAATGTCCTTTCCGAATTGACAGCACCTCCACTACCCGCCCCTTGAACCACGGACGACGGAATGCCAAGCGCCGACTAGGACCGTGCAGAACACGCGGTATGGGCGATAACGCACCGAACCGAAACCGAGCAGAACGGCACCTATGGCCGCAATTAGGAGTCTGACCTGACTACTTGCTTTGGATGGCCATAGACGATACGCTATAGGTATGAGAAGTATGGAAGATCGGGTGGCCGGCTCTCTTCTTCAACTGGCTCGGACACAACGGGGATTGTCTCAAACGGCGTTCGCCGACCTGCTGGGGATTGCCCAGCCGACGTTGTCGGCGTATGAGTCGGGTCGTCGTCAGCCGACACTGCCCACTCTGCTGAGACTGTTGGCCCGAGCAGGGCTCGAATTACGGATGGAACTGGCCGACCTCGACAACCACGATGCGGTGCTCGCCGAGTGGGAGCGGACGCTCGACGTAGCCACCAAGGAGCGGTTGAAGACACAGGGCTACCGGTTGGCAAGTGATGCCGCCTGAACTGAGTGACCAGCACGTGGCAGAAATCTGTCGTGTGCTCATCGAACACGACGTGCAGTTCGTGATCATCGGAGGCATGGCCGCCCGACTCCACGACACCGGGCATGCCACCGTTGACGTCGACATCTGCCCCTCGACCGATGACTCCAACCTCGACAGGCTCGCCGCCGCACTGGCCGAGCTCGACGCACGGCTCCGAGTTTCGGGAGAGCCCGATGGCGTCCCTTTTGAGCCTCACGCGGACATGCTCCGTCAGGTAGAGCTGATGACCCTGATCACGGCGCATGGTCCACTCGATCTGTGTTTCACCCCGGATGGATTCCCCGACGGCTTCACAACCCTCACTGAGCACGCCTCCGTCATCAAGATCGCTGCTGTTGATGTGCCGGTGGCCTCCCTTGAAGATGTCGTCGCATCAAAACGGGCAGCGGGACGACCGAAGGACATCATTGCGCTGCCGCCTCTAGAAGCTCGCTTGAGGCAACGCTGACCGGACCAATCGCCCCGGTAACCGGGCACGCGAGACGATCTCGCCAGCGCATATCGACAATCTCGAGGGAGAACACATACCTCCAGAAGCCACGCATATCCTCACGTCGGCGTTCTAAGACGTCCATAGCCACCGTTGGGCCGCTCATGGGCCGCAAGCGGGGTCAGGTGGGCGGAAAGGACGAGGGACGGTGAGCTCGGATCCCACTCCGATCAACGCTTTCGGATCCGCAACGTCGCGAAGACCCATAGGAGGGCGGTCTCGGCTCGTTCCGCGTTCCGCGGATATTCCGCGAGAGGACGGAATACGGCGCGAAATAACGCGTAGTAATCACAAGCGTGCAATTCGCATTTCCCCAGGTCACAGTATATTTTGAGTGACAACGATGAACGACCAGCACCTTGCCTTCAAATGAGCTACATCGGGGGATGATCCGCAAGCCGCTCTGGTTGGCGGCCGGGATCCTCTTGTGGACCGGTGTGGCCTGGGGTGGCCGCGTCGGGCTGCTGACGGACGGTGATGGCTGGCCCGACCTGGTCCGGATCGGCGGCTCATTGCTGCTCGGGTTGGTCACCGCCATTTCCCTGGCAGTTCCATGGCTTCGCCCCCGGTCGGCGCCGCAGTTCTATCTGTTCGCGATTTGGACGACAGGGCTGTGGTTGCGGAGCATGGTGGTCACCTGGACGGGGTCGGGCAGCCTTCCGTTCAAGCTGGTGCACACGGTCCTGGCCGCGGGGTTCTTCGGCTTCGCCTATCTGGTCTTGATGGCTGCGCGCTCCGCCCTTACGGAAGCTGCGTCGTCAAATCCGCCTAAAGGGTCAGAGATTTCTAGGCGCTCCGGGTGAAGACCCGGGCTTCGATCGCCCGGGCCCGGCATTGCTGGCCCACCCGGTAGTTGGGGCGGGAGCCGATCCGGGAGCGCACCCTGACCCCGCCAGCCATGGCCAGTGTGATCAACTGGTCGTGCCCGAAGTACTCGATGTGGGCGACCGATGCGTTGGGGGTCTCCCCGACGGAGATCTGCACGTCTTCGGGGCGGGTCATCACCGCTACCGGACCGGAGAGGTGGGTGGTGAACCGCCCCAATACGGTATCTGCGTAACCCCCGACCGCGTCGGTTTCGAGCACGTCGGCGTCACCGAGGAAGGTTGCCACCCATTCGTTCACCGGGTTGGTGTAGAGGTGGGCGGGTGTGTCAGCCTGGAGGACTTTGCCGTCGCGCATCACGGCCACGATGTCGGAAGTGGCAAGGGCCTCCTCCTGGTCGTGGGTGACAAAGACTGCGGTGGTCCTCGCCTCGGTGAGGATCACTTTCAGCTCCCGGCGCACGCGGTCTCTCAGGGCGGCGTCGAGGTTGGAGAATGGCTCGTCGAGGAGGATCACGTCGGGTTTGGGGGCGAGGGCCCGGGCCAATGCGACCCGCTGCTGCTGGCCACCCGACAACTCACCCGGCATTCGCTCGCCTAGGCGTCCCAACCCCACGAGCTCCATGACTTCATCCACCCTGCCCGCATTCCGTCCCCTGGGGAGCCCGTACGCGATGTTCTTGCGCACCGTCATGTGTGGGAATAGCGCATAGTCCTGGAAGACCATGCCGACCCGTCTCTTGTCCGGAGGCACGAAGGTGTCGGCGTCGAGGACCCGGCGACCCCTGATCTCAACTGCCCCGGAAGCCCTTTCGAACCCGGCGATCACCCGGAGCGCAGTTGTCTTCCCGCATCCGGACGGGCCGAGCAGGGTGAGCACGCTGCCCAACCACACATCGAGGCTGAACCCGTCGAGAGCTACGGCGTCGTCGTAGGTCTTGGTCAGGTCCCGAGCGCGGATTGCAAGTTGGTCAGTCGCTGAGTTCACGTGTCATCACCAGAAACAGAGGAACTATTGATACCGCGATCAGCGCGATACCGGACAAGCTTGCCCTGGTCAGGAAACCTTCGCTAGTCGTGCTCCAGATCCGGACCGCCAGAGTTTCGAACTCGTTGGGTCTGAGCAGCAGTGTCGCCGGCAGCTCTTTGATCACCCCGATGAACACCAGGGCACCCCCCGCGAGCAGGCCAGGGGCGATCAGGGGGATGGTGACCCGGAACAGGGTCGAGATCTGGCCGTGGCCAAGGCCACGGGAGGCCTCTTCGAGATAAGGGTTGAAACGCCGAATCGAATCCTGAGTGCTGCTCATCGGTTGCGCCAGAAACATCACCACGTATGCAGCAATCAGGAGGAACAGGGTCTGGTACAAGGGCCGCGCCCAGGCAAGGGCAAATCCGATTACTGCGACGCCCACCGTGATGTGGGGTAGCGAATACGTGCCCCAGACCATCGATTCCGTCCAGCCGCTCAGTCGCGAGCTCTGGCGCGCAGTCACCATGGCGACCGGGATCGAGATGGCTGCAGCGGCGGTGGCGGCGACGATTGCAACCGTGAGGGAACGCCCGATCTCGGGCCAGATCGAGGGAATCGCCTGACCCGCGGAGAGGCCACGAATGAGCCAGTAGGTGAGGACCGCTACCGGGACCACCAGGCTCACACTGACGATCGTCCCGAGGAACCCGGTGGCGAGCCAGCGCTGTCTCCGGCTCAGGTCGGTGTGCTGGCGCAGGCGGGGTGGTTTTGCCTTGTGGTACTGGGCGCGGCCTCTGGTGCGCCGCTCGGCAACGAGGATCAGGATGGCGAATGCCATGAGGATCGCGGACAAGGTGCCGGCGGGGCGCCGGTCGATCTGGCCCTGGTAAAGCGTGAAGATCGCCCTGGTGAAGGTGTCGAACCGAAGCAGCGAGACCGCCCCGAAGTCGGACAGCGTGTAGAGCCCGACCATAAGTCCTGCTGAGACGAGTGCCGGCCGCAGTTGGGGGACAGTCACGGTGAAGAAAGCCTTGAGTCGCGAGGAGCCGAGCCCGACAGCTGCCTCTTCTGTGGCAGGGTCGATCATCTGGAGGCCGGGGGTCACTATGAGATGGGCCATCGGGGCGAGAAAGATGGCCAGAGCCAGCCACGCGCCCACGAACCCGTAGGGAGTGGGGACCACTATCCCGAAGACCCTGGCGAACATCCCGCCGGGCCCCGTGGCACCGATGACCGTCAGGGCCGCCACGTAGGAGGGGATAACCAGGGGAAGTGCGGCGAGGATCATCCAACCGCGGCGGAACCGGATCGTGGTCCTCGTCGTGACCCAGGCGGTTGTCGTGCCGATGGCAAGGGCGGTGACTGTGACGGCAGCGGTAAGGAGAAGGGTGTTGAGGAACAGTTCGAACAGCCGGTCGGCCGGGAGCATTACCCCGCTACCCCGGCTCAGGACCTGCCAGAGGAGGCTGATCGGTGGGATCGCCACCGGGATCAGCACCAGGATGGCTGCGGTCCACCACCCTCGGGAAAGGGCGCGCTGCTGGCGCGCCCTTTCCCTCGCAGGAGGTGCTACGACCGTCAAATCACACCAGGCCGGCTTCGCTCACGAGTCGTGTCGCAGTCTCCAAGAGGTTGGCAAGGCTCGACAGGTCGATGTCAGGTGCGTTGATCTCGTCCAGCGACGGCAGATTGGGATGTGTCGCCGCGCCCGTGAGCGAAAACTCCTTGGTCTCGTTCACGAAGTACTCCTGGGCGAAGTCGGAGAGCAGGAACTCGACGAACTGCGCTGCGGCTTCGGGCCGCTCTGAAGCCGAGAGCACCCCCGCACCTGCGGGCATCACCAGAGTCCCGACGTCTCCAGCGGGGATGAACCAGTTCTCGGCGCCGCTGCCAGCGCCCTCACCGAGCAGTTGGACCAGGTAGTAGTGGTTAACCAGACCGCTTCCGATCTCACCGGCATCGACGGCGGCGACTATCGGGCTGTTCCCTTCGAAAGACACCGGCTGGGCAGCAGCGAGTCGCTGCAGCCAGTCGAGGGTTGCATCTTCGCCACGCTCGACGATCATCGCAGCGACAAAAGCCAGGAAAGAGCCGTTGGTCGGTGCAACACCGAGGTCGCCGGCCCATTCCGGGTTGTCGACCACGTCGTCGATGGTCTGGGGAAGCTCCTTGGTGGTTTCAGCGTCGTGGAGAAATACCCTGACCCGGCCCGAGGTGCCCACCCATTTCCCGTCGACGTCTCTGAACTTATCGTCGACGAGGTCGAGGGTTGAATCGTCGAGGTCGGCCATCAGATCTTTGACGGCACCTAGCGACGCCGGGTCCTGTGCGAAGAAGACGTCGGCCTCGGTGGCCTCACCTTCGGCAAGGAGGGTGGCAGCCAACTCGGTTGAGCCTGCATAACGGACTTCGACCTCGATCTCCGTTTCCTCGGTGAACTCATCGAAAAGCGGTTGCACCAGCTCTTCGCTCCTCCCCGAGTAGATGACGAGTGGACCTTCCGCATCTTCGGAGCCCGACCCGCAGGCGGTGAGGACCAGGACTCCCGCAACCAGCAATGCAACCAACCGTTTCATTCGACTCTCCATTATCGTTAGCTACCGAACGAATAGCGAATGTATTACCACTATCCATATAGTGCAAATTATTCTTTGGCAAGTGTCTACGGACCGTTTCCCACGGTGCACCATCGGGACTCCAGAATTCGTTGCCGCGCTGCCGTGTGAACGCAGCTAGCCCACGAGCAGGGGGATCTGCACTTCGCGGGGGTCGAGGCCGCCGTGATAGGCGTGGAGTCGCTTGTCGAAGCCGCGGGGGAGCAGGGCAAGGCCCTGGGGAGCGATGAGGACCCCGGTGCCCGAGCGCGCCAGCGCGTCCGGCGACGGGTCCGGCCCGAATAGGCGGGACGGCTCGACAACGCTCCCGCCGGTCAGTTCCACCAGTGCATCGGTGTCATCGTCGTCGCACCAGAGGTGGATCCCCCTCGGGTCGCCGGCGAAGCGGAGGTCATCGAAACGCGGATCTCGGATCAGCAGCTTGTGGTCGTCGGCGTAGTCGATCAGGCCGTGGTCTGCAGTACCCAACAGGGCCGCTCCGGGCGGCAGCCGCCGCGCGATCTCGTCCCAGACCCTGGACGCGATGGACATCGCTTCGGTGAACTCGGCGGACTCGAGACCGAAGACGTGCCCGGCGAAGTCGACCTGGGGTACATAGGTGAAGATGAGTCTCCGGGGTTCGGCGGCGAGTTGCACGGTGGCGTCGATGAGATCGTCGATGCCCCAGATCCCCTCGAAACGCGCCCCCCTGTAGAGGGCCCTGGTCAGCGGGGTGGCGGCGAAACCCCCGGGTTGGACGGTGATCGGCTCGACGCCGAGGCTGCGGAGACGCTCCCAGAAGTTCTGCCGGGGGAGAAGGCCGGCGTAGTCATGGTGGACCGCATCGCCGGCGAGGTCGACCCACTTCAGGGTGTTGACGACCCGGTTGTGCTCGGGCATCCAGGTGAGGTGGGCCACCACTCCGTGTTGGCCGGGGGGCAATCCTGAGGCGATTGTGGCGAGAGAGGTGCTGGTGGTGGTGGGAAACCCCGCTTCGAGGGTGCCGGTGAGGCTCCCGGTGAATCGAACGGCCCCCGGGTGGGCCAGTTGGGCGATACCCAGGCCGTCGAAGAGCACGACCACGTAGGTCGTTGCGTCGGGGATGACCGTGGAGAGATCCGCGGCCAGCCCGGGCGCCGGTGGACTGCCGCCAAACCGTGTCTCGATCTCCGAGACCAGGTTGACCAGGCCTCTGGAGTCATAGGAGGGAGGCGCCGTCATCCGGCACAGGCTAAACCGAATCCCCGAATTGCCTTGTCCCGATTAGGGAATCCTTGACTTCGACCAATGTCGAGTCATGCGTATACTCGGCGCCGGTCGGACCCCTATCAACGGATTAATGAGCTCTTACTTCGAAAGCTATCTGACAGTCGGAACGTTCGCCGCAGTGGGTGCGGTCCTGGTGATGGTGATGCTGGGTGTTGCTTCCGTTTTCCGCCCGTCCAACCCGACCGCTGAGAAGCGGATGACCTACGAGTGTGGTGTCGACCCGGTTGGCAGCGGATGGAGCCAGACCTACGTCCGATATTACGTTTTTGGCCTTCTCTTCGTGATCTTCGACGTCGAAGCGGTGTTCATCTTCCCCTGGGCGATCGCCGCCGAGGAGTTGGGTGTATTCGGGATGGTCGCGATGTTCCTGTTCATGTTGACGCTGCTCGAGGGTCTGGCTTACGCAATCAAGAAGGGCGTGTTGCGATGGGAGTAGCTCAGCAGTTTGGCATGCCCAAGCCGGTCACCTGGCTGCTCAACTGGTCGAGGAAGTACTCGCTCTGGCTCTTCCAGTTCGGGCTCGCATGCTGTGCGATCGAGTTGATGGCTGCGTCCGGGCCCCGCTATGACTTCATGCGCTTCGGGATCATCCCCCTTCCGGCCTCACCCCGCCAGGCCGACCTGATGGTTGTCGCCGGCACGGTCACCGACAAGATGGCGCCATCGATAAAGCGTCTCTACGACCAGATGCCCGAGCCCAAGTACGTGATCTCGATGGGCTCGTGTGCCAACTGCGGAGGCCCCTATTGGGACTCGTATTCGGTTACCAAAGGCGTCGATCAGGTGATCCCGGTAGACGTCTACGTCCCCGGCTGCCCTCCGCGCCCTGAGGCATTGATGGAGGGGATTGTCCTGCTCCAGCAGAAGATCCAAGGCGAAGACATCAAGACGAAGTGGAATCAGCGTGACCTCGAGCCCGTCTGATAGCGATAAGGCCGGGCAGGCCGAAGAGGTGGAGCACACTGAAGAGGTGGAGCACACTGAAGAGGCGGAACAGGCCGACGATCCGTTGCAGGGCTACGCCGATGAGGTTGCAACCGCCGTTGGCGGTACGGCCGAGATCACCTTCGACACCGTGAAGGTAAAGGTTTCGGCAGGGGACTGGGTGAAGGTGCATCAAACCGCCCGCGATGAGCTCGACCTGGTTTTCTTCTCGTTTCTCTCGGCAATCGACTGGGCCAAGGAGGTCGAGGTCGGCGATCCACTGAAGGATGACGACTTCGAGGAGAGGATCGAGATGCTGACCACGGTCTCCGATCTGTCCGAGGGCAAGAGGGTGACCTTCTCCGCCGACCTTCCCACTGAGGAGCCCGTGATCGACTCTCTGGTCGGGGTCTACGCCGGCGCCAACTGGCACGAGCGTGAAGCTGCGGAGATGTTCGGCATCGACTTCACGGGTCATCCCGACCTGTCCGCGTTGTACCTCCCCGACGCCTTCGAGGGTCATCCCCTGCGCAAGAGCTTTCCCCTGCTCAGTCGCGAGGTAAAGCCGTGGCCGGGCAAGGTCGACGTCGAGGGCATGCCCGAAGACGAGTCCGCAGAGTCGTCCGAAGAGCCGTCCACCGAAAACCCCGAGGCGTGAGATGGTGATCGACGCAGACACCCTCAGGCACATGAGTGAAGCCTCCGTCTCGGTCGAGCTCGAGACCGAGGACATGACCCTCAACATCGGCCCCCAGCATCCTTCGACCCACGGTGTGCTCCGCCTGGTCGCCAGGGTCGACGGGGAGCGGGTCTACGACGTCAGACCGGTGATCGGCTACATGCACCGCGGGTACGAGAAGCTGTCCGAAGTCCGAACGTATCCCCAGATCACCGCCCTGCTCAACCGCATCGACTGGGTGTCCGGTTATGCAAACGAGATCCCGTTCATGGTCGCCGCAGAGAAGCTGATGGAGCTGGAGGTCCCCGACCGCGCCCAGCACATCCGGCTCATTCTCACCGAGATGGCCCGGATCTCCTCACACATGGTGTTCATGGCCTCCTATCCGCTCGAACTCGGTGCGGCCACTCCGCTGTTCTTTGCGCTGCGGGAGAGGGAGCGACTGCTCGACCTTCTCGAGAGCGTGACAGGAGGGCGCTTCCACCCCAACTTCAACCGGATCGGCGGGGTCAAGCCCGCCTACGGATCTGGCTCGACAACCAGGAAATGGATCCAGGACCTCCCCGCCGGCTTCTTCGAGGAGACCACCCAGGCGATGGTCCGGATCCGCGAGGCCGTGGATCAACTCGAGGACCTCGTCGCCGGGAATGAGATCATCCTGGCCCGCACCAAGGGGATCGGGATCCTCCCGCCCGAGATCGCCGCCGCCTTCGGCGTCTCCGGGCCCAATCTGAGGGCTTCCGGTGTTGGGTTCGACCTCCGCAAGGTGGAGTCGTACCTGCCCTACGACAAGTTCGACTTCGACGTCGCGACCGGCGCCAACGGCGACTGTTGGGATCGTTGGAAGGTGCGTCTCGACGAGATCAGGCAGTCCTGCCGGATCATCGAACAGGCCGTCGCCGGCATACCATCCGGCCCGCTGCAGGCGAAGGTGCCGAAGGTGATCAAGGTTCCCCCCGGTGAGACATATGTGCGAGCCGAGAACCCGAAGGGGGAGATGGGTTATTACCTGGTCTCCGACGGCGGGGGCGGTCCGTATCGCCTGAAGATACGCTCGGCGAGCTTCTCCAATATCTCCATCCTTCCGTGGGCGCTCGAGGGCGTACTGGTCCCCGACATCATCGCGATCATGGGAAGTCTCGACTTCGTTCTCGGAGATGTCGACCGATGACGCGCATTCGCAGGGACCCGGGGAGCGGAGGCTGGCGTGCCTGAGGTAGTCCTCGACCTCTTCTCCAACTTCTGGGTGGCATTGCTCGGCAAGGTACTTCTGGTTGCGTTGATGATCCCCCTGATCGGCATGGTCATTGGCTTCGCCGAGATGAAGCTTTCGGCAAAGATGCAGAACAGGGTCGGTCCGTATTTCGCCGGTGGGCGCTGGGGCTGGGCCCAGCTTATCGCCGACGGAGTCAAGTTCTTCCAGAAGGAAGACCTCATCCCGGCGGACGCCGACCGGACGGTGTTCAAGACTGCGCCGATCTGGGTCCTCGTCGGCACGGTCGCCCTGTTTGTGGTGATCCCGTTCGGCCCCGGGTTGATCTTCCGTGACCTGTCGGTGGGCATCTTCTATGCCCTGGCCATCTCGTCGATCAGCACCATCGGGGTGCTGATGGCTGGATGGTCTTCTGCGAACAAGTATTCGTTGATGGGTGGTCTCCGCGCCGCCGGCCAGCTGATCGCATACGAATTGCCGCTGGTTCTGGCAGTGGTGGGCACGGTGGTCCTTGCCGGCACGATGAGCATGAGCGGAATCGTCGAAGCCCAGATCGCAGCGGGCTACCCCTACATCATCTTCCAATTCGTCGGCTTCGGCATCTTCATGATCGCCGCCCTTGCCGAGCTCACCCGGATCCCTTTCGACATGCCAATCGCCGAATCGGAGCTGGTGATGGGCTACCTCACCGAGTATTCAGGGTTCCGTTTCCTCTTTTTCTTCCTGGCCGAGTTTGCCAACATGTTCACCATGTCGGCAATCGCCGTGACCCTTTTCCTCGGCGGTTACTGGCTCCCCGGGTTGAGCGGTGATCAGCTCGCCTATCTCGGGCCGATCATTCTCATGGCGAAGGTCTTCGTGCTGGTGTTTGCGATGATCTGGTTCCGCTGGACCTTTCCCCGGTTCCGAGAAGACCAGCTGCAGACCATGGCCTGGAAATGGCTGGTCCCGGTCGCTGTGGTCAACATTATGGTCACTGCCGCATTCAAGGTGCTTCTCTGATGGCTGAACGACGAATCTCGATTCCCGGCGGCGGAATGCTCAAGGGCCTTGGTGTGACCCTGACCACCATGTTCAAGACGATCTTCGCCCCGGGCAAGAATCTCCGCACCGTCAATTACCCGGTTGTCAAAGAGACTCCGGTGGCCCGCGCCCGGGGGGTAATCGCCCTCGATCAGGAAGCCTGCACGGTGTGCATGCTGTGTGCCCGTCAGTGCCCTGACTGGTGTATCTACATCGAAGGCCACAAAGAAGAGAAGGAGCCCTCCGAGCCGGGCGGTCGGATCAAGGTCCGCAATACCCTCGACCGCTTCGACATCGACTACGCCCTCTGCATGTACTGCGGGATCTGTGTCGAGGTTTGCCCCTTCGACGCCCTCTTCTGGTCTCCCGAGTATGAGTACTCGGAGGAAAAGATGGGCGACATGCTGCACGACATGGACAAGCTCCAGGACTGGCTGAAGACCGTCCCTGAAGCCCCGGGGTTAGAGAAATAATGAGTTTTGTTGATTGGATCTCCGAGCCTGTCAACTGGGTTTTCCTTTTTCTCGCGTTGGTCGTGCTCGTCTCCGGGTTCCGGGTGGTCACGGCGAAGAACGTCGTGCATGCCGCCCTCTTCCTCGTCGGGGCACTGGCCGGCACCGCCGGGCTGTTCCTGCTGCTCTCCGCCGAGTTCGTCGCCTGGGTGCTGGTCCTGGTCTACATCGGTGCGGTGGTGGTGTTGTTCCTGTTCGGGATCATGATCACCCGCGCCCCGACCGGATTCGACGAGGGCCTCGACGTCGAGAAGAAGACATGGCCGGCAATTCTGTCGATCACTCTTTTCGTGCTTCTCGCCTGGTCCGCCGTGTCGGCATTCGGCGACACACAGATTGCGATGGTCGGGGAGCCGACACCGACCGAAACCCTCGGGGTGGCCCTGCTGGGGCGGTTCGTCATCCCATTCGAGGCGGTCGGTTTCATTCTCCTCGCCGCACTGGTCGGCGGGATCACGATCGCCCGCCGCGACTTGACCCCTCTCGAAGAGGAAGAGAGGTCGTCGGTATGAGCCAGACCGATGGTGTCGTATGCTCGTAAATCAGTTCCTCGTCCTCTCTGCTGCGCTCTTCTCCCTGGGCGTCTACGGCCTCCTGGTCCGCCGCAACATCGTGCTGATTCTGCTCTCGGTGGAGTTGATGCTCAACGCGGTGAACATCAACCTGATCGCATTTGAGTCGGTGATCCGCTCGGCGGATGCAACGGGCCAGATCTTCGCGATCTTCATCATCACCGTGGCCGCAGCCGAGGTGGGGATTGGCCTTGCCATAGTCCTGATGATCTTCCGCAACCGCCGGTCTGCCAACGTCGACGAGCTCAACCTGATGAGGTGGTGAGCGATGCTTGATCGTCTTGCGTATCTGGCCGCCGAAGAAGGTCATTCCCTGACAGCGGGCGACGGGGGCTGGTGGGCCGACACCGCGGGGATCATGCTGGTCCTGCCGTTTGTCGCTTATCTCCTCATCATCTTCTTCGGGAAGAAGCTGAAGTATCAGGGTGGTGAGTTTGCGGTCGGGGCGCTGGCGATCGGGCTGGTGTGGGCCACGGTGCTGTTCGTGATGAACATGACCGGCGGGGTGCTCGACCAGACCACCTTCGAGATCGCCCGCATCGGCAGTGGAATCGTCTTCGAGCTGGGGTGGGTCGTCGACGGCCTCTCGATCATGATGTACTTCCTGGTCAACTTCGTCGGCCTGGTTGTTTTCATATATGCGCTCGGATACATGGAGGGCGATGTCCGGGTCAACAACTTTTTCGCCTCGTTCTCCATCTTCGCCGGGGCGATGCTGGTGCTCGTGGGCTCGCCCAACTTGATCCAAATGATCATCGGATGGGAGGGTGTCGGATTGGCGTCGTACCTGCTGATTGGCCACTACTGGGAAGACCTCGACAATGTGAAGGCTGGCAACAAGGCGTTCCTGACCAACAAGGTGGCCGATGTCGGGTTGATCCTGGGGGCGATCCTGGTCGGGGTCGCCATCGGCAATTTCGACTTCGCCGCCCTGAGCGAGGCGGCGGTGAACCAGAACGCCGAACTGGGTGCCGTGGCCTTCGTGGGCGGCTTGCTTCTCTTCTTCGGGGCAATGGGAAAGAGCGCCCAGTTCCCGCTCCACATCTGGCTTCCCGATGCCATGGCCGGCCCGACCCCGGTGTCGGCGCTGATGCACGCCGCGACCATGGTCACCGCCGGTATCTATCTGATGGCCAGGATGTTTCCCCTGTTCCAGAACCTCGCTCAGGATGCCCGGGTCTACATGGTTGCGATCGGGGCGATAACGCTCTTTGCCATCGGACTGCTGGCTCTGGTCGCCAACGACATCAAAAAGGTGCTGGCGTATTCGACGGTCTCCCAGCTCGGTTACATGATGACGGCGGTTGCCGCCGGCGGGTACACCGCCGGCCTGTTCCATCTCTTCACCCATGCCTTCTTCAAGGCCCTGCTCTTCCTCGGGGCCGGATCGGTGATTCACGCTGTCCACTCCAACAACATGAGCGACATGGGAGGACTGCGAAAGTACATGCCCACCACCTACTGGACCTTCGTCGTCGGCTCGCTCGCTCTGGCGGGGATCGTGCCCCTCTCCGGCTTCTGGTCGAAAGACGAGATCCTGGCCACGCTCGGATATGAGGGCTACACCGCGGTGATGTGGATTGCGATCGCCGGTGCGTTCGTCACCGCCTTCTACATGACCAGGGCGGTCGCCCTCACCTTCTTCGGCGAGTTCAAGGGACACGGCGAGCCACACGAGTCTCCGAAACTAATGACCCGACCGCTCGTCGCCCTGGCGATTCCGTCGATCTTCTTCGGACTGCTCAACATCCCCGGTGTGTCGATTCCCGGAATCGGCAACTTCACCGATTGGCTCTCGGTGCGGGTGGTGGCGATGGGCGACCACCATCCCGAGGGGATCAACTTCGGGCTCGCCGCCGCCGGGCTCGCCGCAGCCCTGCTCGGAATCGCCCTGGGCTGGATGATCTGGGGTGTGGACAAGAAGACCCAGAAGGAGCGTGACTCGCTCGAGATTCCGGTTCTGTATCCCCTCCTCCGCCGCAAGTACTACCTGGACGACGCCGCTCTGGGCATCGTCGGAGTGACCATGGGACCGATCGCCCGTTCCGTCGACTGGATCAACACCTATCTCATCGACGGCATCGTCAACGCCGCCGGCGCGCTGACCAGAGGTTTAGGCGGGTTCGTCTACGGGATCCTCGACCAGAGGGGCGTCGACGGGTTCGTCAACGGGCTGTCGGTCGTGGCCGACGGCGCCGGGGCCGGTTTGCGCAAGCTGCAGACCGGCCGTGTCCAGCAATACGCGGCGTTCTTCGTGGCAGGGGCGATCGTGCTGGCAGTTGTATTCGTGATATTGATTTAGAGAGAGGGATTAGACATGGAATGGTTTGACAGCTGGGGATTGACGCTCATCGTCTTCTTGCCCCTGGCCGGCGCCTTGTTGCTCGGTTTGGTCCCCGGGGACAAAGAGGACATCCTCAAGAGCGTCGCGTTACTGGTGACGCTCGCGGCCTTTGGCCTCTCCCTCGTCCTCATCTGGCTGTTCGAGTTCGGCGGCGGCACCTACAACACTTATCAGTTCGAGGTGAACGAGTCGTGGATCGGCGCGATCAACGCCAACTATCACCTTGGTGTCGACGGGATAAGCCTCCCTCTCCTCGTCCTCTCCACCTTCGTGATGGTGCTTGCGGTGATCTACTCGTGGAACCACTGGGAGGAGCCTTACAACCCCAAGGCCTTCCTTATCTTGATGCTGATCCTGGCAACAGGGATGAACGGGACGTTTGTCGCACTCGACCTGGTTCTCTTCTTCATCTTCTTCGAGATCGTGCTGCTCCCGATGTACTTCATGATCGGGGTCTGGGGCGACCGAACCCCGAGGAAGATCCCGGGATTCGCCAGAGAGATCGAAACCCGCCTTTACGCTTCGATCAAGTTCTTCCTGTTCACCTTGTTCGGGTCGGCTTTCATGTTGCTCGGCTTCCTCGCCCTCTACTTCAAGTCGGGTGACTTCGGAGAGCGGACCTTCGACATCGTCCATCTCACCGAACTGGGAGCGATGGGGTCGTTCACCGGCACCTTCGCCTTCCTCGTCTTCGGGGCGATGTTCCTCGGATTCGCGGTCAAGGTCCCGATGTGGCCGTTCCACACCTGGCTCCCCGATGCCCACACTGCGGCGCCGACGGTGGGCTCGGTGCTCCTTGCTGCCATCCTCCTGAAGCTGGGCTCCTACGCATTCATCCGGATTTCGATCCCTATCCTCCCTGAGGAGGCCGCCAGCTGGGCCCCCGCGATCGCCATCCTCGCCGTGATCGGGATCATCTACGGTTCGTTGGCGTGTCTCGCCCAGACCGACATGAAACGGCTCATTGCATTCTCCTCGGTGGGACACATGGGTTTCGTCATGCTCGGGATTGCCACGATGACCGACATCGGGATCAACGCGGCGATCATCGGAATGGTCGCCCATGGCCTGATCACCGGACTGCTGTTCTTCCTGGCCGGTTCGATGTCACACCGCTACCACACCCGGGAAATGGACCGCCTGGGCGGGAACATGAAGCTGATGCCGGTGATGGGCGGGATCCTCGCCTTCACCGCGATGGCCTCGCTCGGGCTTCCCGGCCTCGCTGGCTTCTGGGGCGAGTTCATGGCCCTGGTTGGCTCCTACAACCCGCTGGACGGGCTGCCGCTAGGAGTGTTCCGCACTTCGATGGTCCTCGGCGCCATCGGAACCGTCCTCACGGCCGGATACATGCTCTACATGCTGCAGAAAGTGAATCTTGGCGAGCCCAAAGCAGAGTGGGATGGTCATGAGTTCCACGACGTCGACCGCTGGGAGATGACCGCCTGGGTTCCTTTGATCATCCTCATCGTGGTCATTGGCGTGTACCCCAAGATCATCTTCGAGTCGACCACCGATACCGTGGTCTCGCTGATCGACACCGTCTTCGGGTCTGATGTCACCGCGTCGTTATCGAGTGGTGGCTGAGCGATGAACTCGTTGGCTGATCGGGTGCTCGGATGAACTTCGAGATCGACTACCTGGCGCTCGCGCCCGAACTGGTGATCGTGGCGACGTTGCTGTTGGTGCTCACCCTCGACCTGTTCCTGCCTCGCACCAAGAAGTACTGGACGGCGACGGTGGCGGTCGCCGGTACCGCTCTGGCCGCAATGCCCCTGATCATCCTCGCGGTCGAAGGCGGGACCCGGTCGATGTTCGACGGGAGCTATGTCATCGACGAGTTCGCCCTCGTCCTCAAAGGCCTGTTCATCGTCGCCGCCTACCTGGTGCTGTTGCTGTCCCACCACTACATCGAGTCGGAGCGGTTCTATCAGGGCGAGTACTACTTCCTGCTCCTGGTCTCGATTCTCGGTTCGCTGATGATGGCGTCCGCGCGTGACCTGATCATCCTCTTCATCGCACTCGAGTTGACCACCGGGCCCCTGTATCTCCTTGCCGGGTGGAGAAAAGGTGACGTCAAGTCGAATGAGGCGTCTCTCAAATACTTCATCCTCGGGGTCCTCTCGACCGCGATCCTGCTCTGGGGGATGTCGCTGCTCTACGGGCTCACCGGCGAGGTGACCTTCAGCGGCATTGCTGCGGCCACCTCGGGCATGGCCGATGAGCCGGCTGTGGTGGTGGCCGTGCTGTTCGTTATCGTCGGCTTCGCCTTCAAGATCGCAGCCGCGCCGTTCCACTTCTGGGCACCCGATACCTACGAGGGCGCACCCACGCCGGTCACGGCGTACCTGTCGGTAAATTCCAAGGCCGCGGGGTTCGTCGCCATGTTGCTCGTGATGTACCTGGCGTTGCCCGACCTGAGCGAGATCTGGGCGCCCGCGCTCTGGCTGCTCGCCGCACTCTCGATGACCCTGGGAAACCTGTCGGCGATACGCCAGTCCAACATCGTCCGCTTGCTCGCCTACTCCTCGGTTGCCCAGGCCGGCTTCATGCTGGTCCCGTTCGCTGCGGCTGCGGTGGCGGGCACCGATCTCGAGGAGGGCTTCTCGGCGACAGTCATCTACCTCGTGATCTACGCAGTCATGAACCTGGGTGCGTTTGCCTGCGTCATCGCCGCCGCCAACAAGACCGGGACCGGCGAGATCGACGGGTGGGCCGGCCTGGGCCGCCTCGATGCCCGACTCGGGTTGCTGATCGGCATCTTCTTCTTCAGCCTCGCCGGGATCCCCCCGCTGGCCGGATGGTTCGCCAAGTTCGCCATGTTCCGCTCGGTGATCCTGGCCGGCGGGAGCGCGACCGTGGTGCTGGCGATCATCGCCGCCGTCAACGTGGTAATTGCCTTCTACTACTACTCCAGGGTGATCAAGGCGGTCTGGCTCGATGATGTCCCCGACCCCGCTTCCGACCATGTCGCGGTCCCCCCGTCGGTGTCACTCCGTCTCGCCCTGCTCATCGCCGCCGGCCTCACCGTCGCCATCGGTTTCTTCCCCACCCTCGCCACCTTTGTTGCTGACGCCTCCAGAGTCATAGCCCAAGCCGCCGGGGGATGACCCCCGCTCTGTCTCTTGACTGCATGTACACATGTATGTATATATGCGAGTATGGCGACGAAAACCATCTCGATCGATATCGAAGCGTATGAGCGGCTTTCCCGCGCCCGGAAAACGCCAGCTGAGTCGTTTTCGAAGGTGATCAAGCGAGCTCAGTGGCCCGATGACGAGAGAACCGCCCGTGGGCTGTTGCATGATCTCGAATCTGCCCCCGTGGCCAACCGGGAGACGATTGAACGGCTCGACCACGCGCAGAAGACCGATGCCGCGCCTGAGGATCCATGGTCGACCGACTGAGTGTGGACACGACCTTTCTCATCGACCTCCAGCGCGAACGCTCAGATGGTCATCCGGGACCGGCTCATCAGTATCTGACGGAAATCGACGACGCGGAACTGTGCCTTTCGGTTATCGCCCTCGGTGAGTTCTCGGAGGGTTTCGACGACCAGAGCCATCCGATCGTTGCGGCTGTGCGCAGGCGGCATCGGATACTGAGCACAGATGAAGAGACGGCCCTCGTTTATGGGCGGGTAGCTCGAGAATTGCGATCGCAGGGTGGGCTGATTGGGTCCAATGACCTCTGGATCGGCTGTTCTGCCATCCGACATGACCTCCCGCTACTCACCGCCAACTCGATGCACTTCCGGCGCATTCCGGGACTCGATGTGCTCGAGTACCGAGCTGATTGATCGGACTGCTCCGGGCTATCCGATCTTGATATCGACGATCAGGGCGTGGTGGTCGGAGCCTCGTACGGGTTCTACCTGAGTGGCGATCGCCTTCACTCCAGATCCGAACACATGGTCGATGCGGAGCATCCTCGGCCATCCCGGCCGCCAGCCCCAGGTGGGCCCGGGTTTCCCTCCGTTCTCAACAGCGGCTTCCGCGGCGAGGTCGTCGAATCGATGCGCCAGCCGGCGGTAGACCGGCCAGGCAGGGCTGGCGTTCATATCTCCCGCAATGATGAGCCCATCGGACTCCTGAGCATCGGCCCAGGCGAGGATGGCGTCGACCTGGTCACGACGCTCCCGGATCGACCGCCACCATGGAAACTGGATCGGGTTGGACATGTGCACTCCTGCCGCGACGAGGCTTTTCCCCTCGACTTCGACCTTTGCCCAGGTCCCGGCCCGCCTCGGCAGGTCGATCGATCCGCATTCGGCTGCGCGTTTCGAGGCGACTCCTCTCCCTTCGAATTCCTCGCTCGGAGAGAGGAAATGGTGGTCGAATCGATCAGCGAGTACGCCGGCCGCTTCCTCGGTCATCTCCTGGAGGAAGACCAGGCCGGGATCCACCCGGTCGATCAGGTCACCGAGGTGAGCGGTGTCGACGGCGTCCCGAAGCACATTGGCGGTCATCACCCGCAGGCGTGTCAAATTCCTAGCCGGAACTTCTGATATTGCCCCTGCGCAGAGCCTTGAACTCGCGGTCGAGGATCGACCAGAGGGAGTGGTCGACCCAGTTGCCTCTGATCAAGAGCTCTTCGCGGAGGACACCCTCCCGGGTGAAGCCGAGCTTCTCCGCAACCCGGGTCGAGGCATGATTGCCCACCGCGATTCGCATGATTACTTTGTGGAAACCTTCGGAGCCGAACGCCTCGGCAAGTACTGCGTTGGCGGCTTCGGTGCAGACGCCTTTGGAGGTCTCATCGGAGCGGACCCAGTAGCCCAGCTCGGCGATCTTGCCCAGCTTGGAGACGGTCCACATCGAGATATTTCCGAGGTGGCGGTCCGGCTCGTCGGCGTCCCTTATCGTGTAGTCCCAGGCCCGGTCTTCTTTCCACGCCTGGAGCGAATCGCGAATGAAGGCGCCGGCGTCACCACTCTGATAGTTGGTCCTCGCCCAGGGAAGCCACTCATTGAGGTCGGCAAGGGAGATGCGGATGGCATCGTTGAGGGCGGCGGTATCTCTCTTGGAGAACCGGCGTATTACCAGGCGATTGGTTTCGATTCGGGCCGCAGGCACCGACACAGCCTATCCGTAGCCGTAACCTGTTTCATCTATGTGGGACCAGCTTCAACTCGTCGACGCCCACCCCGATTCTGGCGAACTTCCCCAGGCCGGTGTCCTGGTAGCACTCTACGAAGACGACAACGCTGAGATCAGGGTGGTCTTGACCAAACGCCCTGACACGATGCCCACCCATGCCGGCCACATCTCCTTCCCCGGAGGCCGCCCCCACCCGGGAGATGGCGGTCCGGTCGGCACTGCGATCAGGGAGGCCCAGGAGGAGGTAGGGATCGATCCCGAGCAGGTGACTGTCCTCGGTTTTCTCGAACCAATCGACACGGTGGAATACAAGCTGATGGTGGTCCCGGTTGTGGCCCGGGTCTCAACGCCCCTGAACCTGATTCGCTCCGAGCGCGAAGTGGAGCGCATCTACCAACCGCGCCTCGCTGACCTCGCCGACCCGGAGCAGTGGGCGTACGTCCCGTGGCAATCGTGGAAAGCCTGGTACTACATCCTCGATGGGGCAACCCTGTGGGGCGCGACCGCCCACATGGTGCGGCAGTTGGTGGGCCTCAGCTAGTGCCACAAGTGTGCCCAGGATGCCAGTCGGGTATAGACTTATCATGCGTGGTGAAACCTCTTGAACCGTAAACGCATCCTTCTGGTCGTTGCAGTCGCCGTCGCCCTCTTGGTCGGAGCCGGGGCCTACCTCGCCGCGTCTACCTGGGGAGATGTCCAGCGGGTGACGATCCAACCACCGGCCGACTCGGGTCAGGACACCGGTGCTGAGGTCGATTCCGACGATGGCGAGAACGGCGAGGATCCCGAGATCACCGTCCCATCTTCGGGTGATGACAATCTCGACGTCGCCCTGATCGTAGGGTCGGACTCCCGCGCCAACGTCGACGATGAGGACGGCTTTGGCGATTTCGAAGGGCAGCGTGCGGACGTGGTCATGGTGTTGATCCGTCCTCGCGACGACCCCGACAACGCGGCAATAATGTCGATTCCGCGTGACCTCTGGGTCGACAAGATCTGTGATGAGGGCCAGCAGCGTGTCAATGAGGCTCTAGAAGGCTGTGGCTCCATGAACGGCCCGACCGTGCTCGTCGAGACTGTCGAAGCCCTAATCGGGGTTCAGGTGGATCACTTTGCGATGGTCGACCTCGGCGGGTTCCAGGGGGCCGTCGATGCAGTCGGCGGTTACGAGATCTGCCTCGCCCGGCCCGTGCGTGACTCCAAGGCGAATCTGGCGCTCCCCGGTGGCTGCACTCTCGCCGATGGTGAGCAGACGCTGGCATGGCTCCGCTCCCGACACACCCAGGAATTGACCGAAGACGGATGGACCACCGTCGAAGGGGCATCCGACCTCCTCCGCAACGAGCGCCAGCGCGAGTTCATGGTGTCGATGATGAGCCGGGTGGCCGACTTCGGTAATCCGAGTGAGATCATCGGGATCGCCCAGGCAGTTGCACCATTTGTGACTGTCGATGACGGGCTGTCGCTGATGCAAGCGGTCGGCCTGGCGACAACGCTCCGCGGGCTCGATGAAGGCTCGGTCGTCGAACTCGAGATCGACGTTGTGGACCATATCACCGACTTCGGCGCCGCGGTCCTCCTTGCAGTCAGCGATCCAGCCAAACTGGTCTCCGACTTTCTCTCACCGACGACGGCCGAAAGGGGAGACTCCGGGTGACGAGACTCCCGCCAGGTCAAATCGAGACCAGGCGCTTCCCCGTTGTCGGAGAAAGGGCACCATCTCCGGAGCTGGCAGCCTCCCCGGATAGTTGGAGGCTGGCGGTACGGGGAGAAGTCGACAACCCGCTCGATCTCGACCTCCCGTCCTTCCTGGCCCTTCCGCAAAAGGCGGTCAGGTTCGATATCCACTGCGTGACTTCGTGGACCCGCTTCGACACCGGGTTCACCGGAGTCCCCCTGCGCGAGATCCTCGACACAGCTTGTGTCACCCCGCCGGCCAGATTCGTGTCGTTCACCGCCTACAGCGACCGTGACCACCACACCTCTCTGCCCCTCGATGTCGCCCTCGAGCATTCCTGGCTTGTCCATGAAGTCGACGGCGAGGCCCTCGAGACCGGGCATGGCGGCCCGGTCAGGGTGGTGACAACGGGGCGCTACTTCTACAAGTCGATCAAGTGGATCAAACAGATCGATGTTCTGGCAGAAGACCGCCCCGGATGGTGGGAGGAGGATTCGTCGTATCACAACAATGCTGACCCGACGACGGGAAGCGAGCGTTTCACGTCCGGGTCCGTCCGGCCCGAACAACTCGAGCGCTTCCTGGCCGCCGATACTTATGACAAGTATCGGGGCCGGGTGATGCTCGGTCTCGACCTCAGAGCATGGATGCCCGCAAGTACGAACCTGGCCCGGCTCTATCTGAAGAATTGCGACCTGCGGGGTGTCGACCTCTCCGGCTCCGACCTGAGAGGGTGCAACCTGTCACTCAGTGACTTACGCGGCGCCAATCTGGCCGGTTCCGACCTTTCAGGGTCGGACGTGGAAGGTGCGAACTTTGCAGGGGCAGACCTGACCGAGGCCAATTTCTCCGACTCGGCTCTGTCGGCGACCCGGTTTGTCGACGGCGGTGAGGCGGCCCGGGTCAGAGGCATGCAGATCTCAGGGACGTGGGGTCTCGTCGAAGAGCAGCAGGAGTTTCTCGCCTCTCAGGGTGTGACCTGAGTGTTGCTTGCCGACCTGGTGGGTGTGTCGGCAGCGGTGTCCGCGACGAGGGCGCGCTCGAAAGAGGCTGCGTTACTGGCAGGGTTGCTTGGCACGTGAGCCCGGTGGAAGCACGGGCAACCGTCTCGTACTTGAGTGGCCGTCCCCTGCAGAGCCGACTCGGGGTTGGGTATGCCGCCGTGGGTGCTGTGGACGTGGGGCCTGCTCTGTCACCGTCGCTCGAGGTCGAGCGTGACAGGAAAGGGCACGTCGTTTTCCTCGAGCCGGAGATCGTCTACGTGGTCGTCTACGAGGTCGTCTACGAGGTCGTCTACGAGATCGTCTACGAGATCGCCTTCGACGGCGTGCAGCGGAGCACCCGCTACCCCGGTGGGGTCGCCTTGCGCTTCGCCCGGGTCAAGCGCCACCGGGACGACAAGACCCCTGAGGACGTCGACACCATCGATGACGTTCGTCGTCATCTGCGTTGAACGATCAACCGGCGCCGGGTAGAGTTCAGTCCGATGAGCACGCATGGCAGCCTCTGGCGGTGGACTTCCAGATAAGTGTGCCCCGCCGCGTTTGTTGAGCCGTCGGTGGCACGTCCCCGGCGGTTTTCTTGTGAGTAATGAGGTCGTGAAGTGAGTGAATCGAAACGGGTCTTCTCGGGCATCCAGCCGACAGGTGACCTGCACCTGGGCAACTACGTGGGTGCCTTGAAGAACTGGGTGACGATGCAGGATGAGTACGAGACCATCTACTGCGTTGTCGACCTGCACGCGATGACCTTGCCCTACGATCCGGCCGAGTTATTCGAATCGCGCCTGGAGACGGCCCGCATGCTCCTTGCCGTCGGTGTCGACCCCGACCGGTCGCTGCTCTACTTCCAGGCCGATGTCCCCCAGCATTCGGAGCTGTCCTGGATCCTGGGGACGATGACCGGCCTCGGCCAGTTGGAGCGGATGACTCATTTCAAGGAGAAGGCAGATCGTGCCGGGCAAAACCTGGGGATTCTCTCCTATCCGGTCCTCCAGGCCGCTGACATCCTCATCCACAAGGTCCATGCGGTTCCAGTCGGCGACGACCAGGCCCAGCACCTGGAACTGACCCGCGATCTGGCGATCCGGTTCAATTCGCGCTTCGGCGAAGTGTTCCCGGTCCCGGACCGGATAACCCCTGAGATCGGGGCGAGGGTGATGTCGCTGACCGACCCCGAGTCGAAGATGTCCAAGTCGGACCCGAGCCTCAAATCACGGATCCTGCTCACGGACACTGCTGATCAAATCCTGAAGAAGGTGAAGTCGGCTGTCACCGACACCGGGACCGAAGTTGCCTACGACCGCGCTTCGAAGGCCGGGATCTCCAACCTCCTCGAGATCTTCTCCTTCTTCTCGGGACGTCCCATCCCCGAACTCGTCGACGAATACGGCGGTGCCGGCTACGGGGCGTTCAAGATCGCGGTGGCCCAGGCAATCGCCGAGGGCCTGCGCCCGATCACCAGCGCATATGAGTCGCTGAATGTCTCCGACGTTTCCGAGCTGATGTCCCGGAATGGGGCAATCGCCCGGGAACGGGCGGACGCCGAGATGGTGCCGATCCGCAAGGCGGTCGGCATCGCTTAGCGATTGAGCTCTCAGCCGGTTGCGAGCAGTTCGGGCGGCAGGAGAAGAACCAGAGCGGCGAGCAGATTCCAGCCGCTATGGAGGAATATCGCCGGTCCGAGGCGGCCGGTGCGCAGCGTCACCCACGCCAGCACCATGCCGACGATGAATAGCTGGGGGAGCACGATGGCTGCCGCGGCGAGGAGATTCCCCGTGGCCAGCCCGAGGACGTGAAACAGGGCGAAGACGAGGGCGCTCACCACGATCAGCGTCCGCCTCGACCGGTCGCCGAGCGCTTTGATCAGGACCCCGCGGAATGCGAGCTCCTCTGTGATCGGCGCCAGCACCACGGACACCACCAGGGATGCGAGCCGAGCACCACCTGACTCCAGCCCGGCCATCACTTCACCGATCTCCTGGGCCGGACCGCCTTCGGGGAACAGGAGCAGAACCAGGGGAAGGAACAGGATCGACAGGCCCAGTTGGAGTCCGAGGCCGGCGAATAGGTAGGCCGAGTCCCGTCCCCGCACCTCGAAGCCGAGTGAGTCGGGGGGCTTGGATCGGTTGACCAGCCAGAGCACCAAGAGATGGCCGAGGTACTGGCCGGTGAGGGCGAGCACGACGAACAGCTCGTCGTTGTCGGCGGCGATCCCGATCGCTGCGAAAATCGAAGCACCGAGAAACCCGCCGAGAATGACGAGGACAAAGTCAACCAGGGTCCACGTCCGGATCACGTGGCGGGAGCCTACCGATTCGGATCGGGTACTCACTGTTACTCTTGGCCTAACGTTCTGCGGAGGACCAGTGGAAATAGAGATCGGCATCGGTAAGTCCGGGCGGCAGGCATACGGCTTCGACGACATCGCAATCGTCCCTTCACGCAGGACAAGAGACCCTGATGACGTGGACATCTCCTGGCAACTCGACGCCTTCAAGTTCGATCTCCCGATGTTGGGCTCGGCCATGGACTCCGCGATTAGCCCCGAGACCGCGGTCGCAATCGGCAGGCTGGGTGGTCTCGGTGTCCTCAACCTCGAAGGTCTGTGGACCCGATACGAAGACCCGACCCCGTACTTCGAAGAGATCGCCGAGCTCGACAACGAGAAGGCCACACTGCGGATGCAGGAGATCTATCTCGCTCCGGTCGACACCGAACTGATCGGCAAGCGGATCTCGGAGATGAAAGCCGAGGGGATCGTCACCGCAGCCTCACTCACGCCGCAGCGGGTCAGAGGTTGGGCGCCGGCCGCACTCGATGCAGGGCTGGATATCCTGATCATTCAGGGAACTGTCGTCTCCGCCGAGCATGTCTCCACCCGGGCCGAGCCGCTGAACCTCAAGGAATACATCGCCAACTGCCCGGTCCCGGTCATCGTCGGAGGATGTGCCAGCTATTCGACTGCCTTGCACCTGATGCGCACCGGTGCGGTTGGCGTGCTGGTCGGCGTTGGCCCCGGAGCTGCCTGCACGACGAGGGGAGTCCTTGGTGTGGGTGTGCCCCAGGCCACCGCCATCGCCGATGCTGCCGGAGCGCGGATCCGCTACCTCGATGAGACCGGCCGTTATGTCCACGTCATCGCCGATGGCGGCATGCGCACCGGTGGCGACGTCTCCAAGGCGATTGCTTGTGGTGCCGACGCGGTGATGATCGGTTCGCCGTTGGCCTCCGCCACGGAGGCTCCCGGAAAGGGCTACCACTGGGGGATGGCGACTTTCCACCCGACGCTTCCCAGGGGGGCCAGGGTCCGTGTCGGCGACCGGGGGACACTCCAGCAGATCCTCGTCGGTCCGGCGCACGAGAACGACGGCAAGCTCAATCTGTTCGGTGGCTTGCAGATGTCGATGGCGACCACGGGCTATTCCGATGTCAAGGAGTTCCAGAAGGCCGAGGTGATGATCGCCCCTTCGCTGCAGACGGAAGGGAAGTCATTGCAACGCAGCCAACAGGTCGGGATGGGGTGAGTCCCGATATGGCAGACCGACGGGCCGGGTGGTGAACGGAGGCGTGAAGCCGGCCGACGACGTTGCCACTGTCCTGGTCCTCGACTTCGGGGCCCAGTACGCCCAACTGATCGCGCGTCGGGTACGCGAAGCGCACGTCCACTCCGAGATCGTCTCCCGCGAGATCTCCGCGGAGGAGGTTCGCGCCCGCCGACCTGCGGGTCTGATCCTCTCTGGCGGCCCGGCGTCCGTATATGCCGAAGACGCCCTCCGCATGGACCCGGCGATCCTCGATCTGGGCATACCCGTGCTCGGCATATGCTACGGCCACCAGTTGATGGCCAGTGTCGCCGGGGGAGAGGTGGCGAATACCGGTAATGCGGAATTCGGCAAATCCCAGCTCCAGGTGGTCGGCGACAGCCTCCTGCTCGCCGAATTGCCCAAAGAACAGCAGGTGTGGATGTCGCACCGCGACGAAGTGACCGGGCCGCCTCCCGGGTTCGTCTCGGTGGCGTCGACGCCGGGTGCGGCAGTGGCGGTGATGGAAGACCGCGAGCGGAGGATGTACGGCGTTCAGTTCCATCCCGAGGTGGTCCATACTCCACGGGGCACCGAGATCCTGCAACGGTTCCTCTACGAGGTTTGCGAGCTCCTCCCCGAGTGGACGAGCCACTCCATCATTGAATCCCAGGTGGAGATCATTCGCAACCAGGTCGGGGACGGCAGGATTATCTGCGGGTTGTCGGGAGGGGTCGACTCCGCAGTGGCAGCCGCTTTGGTCCATGCCGCGGTTGGTGACCAGCTGACCTGCATCTTTGTCGACCACGGGCTGCTCCGGGAAGGTGAGGGCCGCCAGGTGGAGGAGACTTTCCGGTCGCATTTCGAGGTCGACCTGGTCCATGTGAAGGCCGAGGACCGCTTCCTCGAGAAACTGGCCGGCGTCTCCGAGCCCGAGACAAAGCGAAAGATAATCGGCGAGGAATTCATCAGGGTCTTCGAGGAGGCAGCCTCGTCGATTGGCAACGCCCGATTCTTGGTCCAGGGCACGCTCTATCCCGACGTCATCGAGTCGGGTTCGGCGACCGCCGCCACCATCAAGACCCACCACAACGTGGGCGGCTTGCCCGCGGACATGAAGTTCGAGCTGGTGGAACCGCTGCGGGATTTGTTCAAAGACGAGGTGCGTGCTGTGGGCGAAGAGCTTGGCCTTCCCCAGGACATCGTGTGGCGCCAGCCCTTCCCCGGGCCCGGCCTTGCGGTGCGGATCATCGGAGACATCACCAAGGAGCGACTCGACATCTTGCGGTCTGCCGACCACATCGTCAACGAGGAGATCAAGCGGGCCGGCCTGTACAGGGAGATCTGGCAGGCATTTGCGGTGCTCCCGGCGATCAAGACCGTTGGGGTCCAGGGCGACGGGAGGACGTACGCATATCCTCTGGTAATACGGGCGGTGACGTCGGAGGACGCAATGACCGCCGATTGGGCCCGGTTGCCGTATGAGCTGCTGGAGAAGATGTCGAGCCGGATCATCAACGAGGTCCCCGGCATCAACCGCGTCGCGTACGACATATCGAGCAAGCCACCGGCCACCATCGAGTGGGAATAGGCCCGAAAAACCTAGTTCCGTTCAAGACTTTTTCTGCCGTGCCGATAAGGTGAAAAACGGCCAGGAAGAACACTTGGACTTGAATACTCCGGAGCTCACCCGCATCTTTCGCGAGGAGCTTCAACAGCGATCCGATCGACTGGTCTCGGGAGCGAGGGCTCTACGCGACCGCACTCTTGCTGCGGCTGATGTTCCCGACCTGATTCGGGACGCACACACCATCAAGGGTTCTTCTGGCCTGCTCGGACACGATCGCATCCGCGAAGCCGCCACCTGTCTCGAACAGCTCTGGCGTGGCGTCCAGGAGGGGAAAGCACCAGACGGCGACGTGGTGGTTGCGATGGAGGCGGCGGCCGGCCGGCTTCCGTCAGCTGTGGACGACGATAGCGACGAGCTGCCCAAACTGATCCGCCGGCTCGCCGAGGGGCTCGATGTTGGAGTGTCGACAGAGGTGCTCACGTTGCCCGGCCCCGAGGCGGGCTCCCTCGGTGGTCTTCTCTCATCCGTCTCCGAATCGCTGCTCGGCGGGGTGACCCGGGTCGACACCGGCGACCTCTACCGTCTGATCAACCGGGTTGTCGAAGTATCTCTCGACGCCGATGCGCTTGCCGATCTCTCCCTGGTCTCGATCGAAGGTGCCGACCCCGAGGTGTTCCGCAGGGCATGGAGGGTTCAGCTGGAGAAGCTGAGCAGCTCGATCAGCGAGATCCAGGACCAGGCTCTCGCTCTCGCCGACGTCAGCTTCATCGAGGTCACTTCAACTTTTCACCAATTCGTCAGGTACCTGGGCCGTAGGATCGCCAAAGACGTTCGTCTCGAATTGATCGGGGAGCCGATCCACATCGATCGCCAGATCGTCGACCTGCTCCGCGAACCGCTGCGCCACCTGCTGGTCAACGCCGTGGACCATGGGTTGGAAGATGCCGCACACAGGGTCAGCCTGGGCAAGGCAGCCACCGGGACGATCACCGTGGGCATTCGCTCCGTGGACGGAAAAGTGGAGATCTCGGTCGCCGACGACGGCGGCGGGATCGATTGGAGCCTTGTGGCCAGAACTGCCGAGGAGCAGGACATGGTTCCGCTCCCCACCGACCTGACCCCTTTGCTCTTTCATCCCGGCTTCTCCACGGTCGACCCGCCAACCGAGTTCTCGGGATCGGGAGAGGGCCTCGGCTCCGTCCGGGAAGCTGTGGAGCTGGTGCGCGGGGTGATCCGCATCGAGTCGCAACGAGACAAGGGAACCACGGTCGTGATGACGCTTCCGGTCTCGATGGTCCTCCAGGACGCCGTGATCGTGGCCACCGGCGACCAGTTCTGGGGCTTGCCCGAAGCATCCGTCGAAGCTTCGATGCCCTTGTCCAAGGCGGAGATCCAGACCACCCCCTCGGGCAGCATCATTCGCTTCGCTTCCGGCGATGTGCCCTATGTCTCTCTGGCGGAAGCGGTAGGGCAGGAGGGCGAGACCGACGAACAGGAGATCATTGTCGTCAACACCCGATTCGGCCTGGTTGCCGTCTCGGTCGACGAGCTGGTCGATCGCCGGCGGGTGGCAGTGAAGAACCTCGGCCCGATCCTCGAGGGGCCGGGACATGTCACCGGTGCCGCGCTGCTGGGCGCAGGACAGATCCTCGTTGTACTCGACCCCAACTATCTCGGAATGTACGCCGGGCGCCGTCCCCGCTCCATCGACGGCAAGCCCAGAGTCCTCGTCGTGGATGACTCCGCCGGGGTCCGACAGCTTCTCTCGGCGACCCTCAATGGGGCCGGCTTCGAAGTCACGGTTGCCGGGGGAGCGCGGGAGGCGGTTCTGGCCATGGCCGAGGAGGAATTCGACGCACTTGTTGTCGATTACTCGATGCCCCGCTCCAGTGGCACCGATCTGGTGAAGGCCCTCAGAGGTGCCGATGTCGATATCCCGATCGTCATGGTCTCCGGCGTTGCCACCCCCGAAGAGAAACAAGAGGCATGGCGGGTGGGCGTCAATGCCTACCTCGACAAGTTCGACCTCCGTCAGGGCGTCCTCTCCAGCACCATCCGCCGCCTCATCGGCGTGGACGAAGTCGCCGACACAACGGCCAGCTGATGCCACCCTCTCTCCGCTTGCGGAGGGAGTACCTCCGGCCGCTAGGTCGGAAGGGAGGGGGGCCCTCCCACCAACGGAGCTTGCGACGCCGCTCTCAGGTTGGAGAATCTCAGTCCCCCTTACCTCTCGACCTTTCAGGTCGACAGGGACCTTTCCCCCGTTCGACTTCGTCTCCGGGGGAACAGGTACGCGGGGGGAACAGATCTTGAGTTTCTTGTCAACACCCCGGTGGCGTAAGCCGATAGTCTCTATGTGATGGTTGAGTTGCCGCCCCTCCCCGATCTGGTGGCGTACGTGCTTCCCCTGGTGGGCTTGGTTGCGGTCCTGATAGCACTCCGCATCACCTCAGCGGGCCGGGCCCGGGAGAAAGAGGTTCTCCGGCTCTCCGAGGAGGCGCACACCATCAAGAACGATTTCGTGGCGATGGTCAGCCACGAGTTGCGGACACCGCTCACCTCCATCGCAGGGTTTGCCGACACCCTCGTGCACAGCTGGAAAGAGCTTCCTGAATCCGAAGTCGACGAGTTCCTCGGAATCATCAACGTGCAGTCCGTCTACCTGAGCGACCTCGTCGAGGATGTGCTCGTCATCCCCAGGCTCGAGGCCAACCGGATGCGCTTCTACCCCGAGCTGTTCGACCTGGGCGAACTCATCGAAGATGTGTCCGCGATGGTCTTCCCGACGGGCAGCGGGAAGTTGGCCGAGGTCAACCTCCCCGAGGGGGTGCGGGTGAAGGCCGACCGGAGACGGGTGCAGCAGACACTGAGGAACCTGCTCGAGAATGCGAGGAAATACGGTGGCGACCAGATCATGGTCGAGGGCTTCGTCATGGGTGACCAGTACATGGTGATCATCGCCGACAACGGCCCCGGTGTCCCCGATGAGGAGCGACAGAGGGTCTTCGAGAACTTCGAGCAGGTCTCGAAAGGCGATGCAAGGGAAAGCACCGGCATCGGGCTCGGCCTTCCGATTGCGCGGCGGCTGGCCCGGGCAATGGGCGGTGATGTCTGGTACGAGCGCCGCTTCCCGACCGGTGCCCGCTTCTGTTACTCGCTGCCGTTGAAGCGGCGCGCTATCGCCGGGGACGGCGCGCCGGGTGAGCCCGAGGTGGCTGCCGAAGCCGAAGTCGACGTCGATCTCGCCGCCCACAAACTCTGATCACACGTTTGTGATTCAGTCGCTGGGCACCGGTACAGTTGGCCGGGATGCAGGCTGAGTGGTTCCCGGATGATGTTCCAGCGGACTCGCCCCTTTTCGCAGATCTGAACCCCACGCAACGGGAGGCCGTTGCCGCCACCGGGGGGCCGGTCCTTGTGGTTGCGGGTGCGGGTTCGGGCAAGACCCGCGTCCTCACCTACCGCATCGCCCACCTGGTCAGAGACCACAATGTCGCGCCCGCGGCGATTCTCGCCATCACATTCACCAACAAGGCTGCAGACGAGATGCGGGAGCGGGTGGCACGTCTCGTCGGCGGTGCTGTGCACGCGATGTGGGTGTCGACGTTTCACTCGGCTTGCGTCCGTATCCTTCGCCGGGAGGCATCGCGGCTCGGCTACAAGTCCGGGTTCTCCATTTACGACGAAGCCGACTCGCTGCGGCTCATCAAGATCGTCTCCAAAGATCTCGACCTCGACCCGAAGCGATTTCCCCCGAAACAGATCAAGGCTGCAATCTCCAAGGCGAAGAACGAGCTGGTCGACTTCGAGTCGTTTTCCGACCAGGGCGAGGGCTTCTATCACGAGCAGGTCGCCGATATCTACCGCTCCTATCAGCAGCGGCTCCTTGCAGCTTCGGCGATGGATTTCGACGACCTGCTGATGATCACCGTCGAGTTGTTTGGCGCCTTTCCCGATGTCCTCGAGCACTACCAGGACCGGTTCCGGTATGTGCTGGTGGACGAGTATCAGGACACCAACCGCGCCCAGTACATGCTGGTCAAGCAGCTCACCGCAAAACACCGCAACATCTGCGTTGTCGGCGACTCCGACCAGTCGATCTACAAGTTCCGTGGTGCCGATATCCGCAATATCCGTGACTTCGAGAAGGACTATCCCGACGCCCGGGTGGTGATCCTGGACCAGAACTACCGTTCGACGGAGAACATCCTGCACGCGGCGAACTCGGTGATCGCGCACAACACTAAACGGACCCAGAAGAACCTCTGGTCCGACCGGGGAATGGGCGAACTGATCATCCGCTACGAGGCAGAAGACGAGCACGACGAGGCGGGATTCGTGGTCGACGAGATCGAGCGCCTCCAGGCCAGCGGGTTCAACCTCTCTGACATGGCTGTCTTCTACCGGACCAACGCGATGTCCCGGGTGATCGAGGATGTATTCGTCCGACGGGGCATTCCCTACGCCGTCGTCGGTTCGGTCAAGTTCTACGATCGCAAGGAGATCAAAGACGCCGTCGCCTATCTGCGGGCACTGGTAAATCCCGCCGACGAGGTCTCCCTGAAACGGATCATCAACGAACCGAGGCGGGGAATCGGGGCCACCTCCATAGCCCATCTCGACCGCTTCAGCCAGGCGAACCGGATCAGCTTCGCCGATGCAGTCGAACGGGTCAATGAGATCCCCCAGCTCAATGCCAGGGCGGCATCAGCTGTCGCTGAGTTCGGAGCTCTGCTCCGGCTGATGCGCGATCGCGCTGCCGCTGACGGGGTGGAGGCCGTGGTGCAGTCGGTCCTCGAGGACACCGGGATGGTGGACGGTCTCGACGCCGAGAAGACAATCGAGGCGATGGGGCGGGTGGAGAACCTCCGGGAGCTGGTCGGGGTTGCGGCCGAGTTCGAGACGTCGAATGAAGGTGCTGTCATCGGTGATGAAGACTTCGACGCACTCGACAACCTGCGTCGGCTGGAGATCTTCCTCGAATCGACGGCGCTGGTCGCCGACATCGACGAGTGGGAGGAGGGGGCTGGGGCGGTGACATTGATGACGCTGCACACTGCCAAGGGCCTGGAATTCCCGGTGGTGTTCATCGTCGGCCTCGAAGACGGGGTCTTCCCCCATATGAGGTCACTCGGCGACCCCGGCGAGCTGGAGGAGGAGCGGCGCCTCGCCTATGTGGGGATCACCCGCGCCCAGGATCATCTCTTCCTCACTTCGGCCTGGAATCGAATGCTGTTCGGGGGCTCCAGCTACAACCCGCCCTCCCGGTTCCTCAAGGAAGTACCCGAGGGCCTGTTGCAAAAGGCGGGAAAGCGCCAGCGGCGCTCGCCGGCTGACCGCAGCGCCGCTTCAGGCCCGCGGGCTCAGGTCGATCCGGGGTCGGTGGCCGCCGGAGACCGGGTCAGGCACGACAAATGGGGGCTGGGCACCGTCCGGGAGATCGTCGGCGTGGGCGACCGCGCCGAAGCCGAAGTGATGTTCGACACCCAGGGGAAAAAGCGGCTACTGCTCGCCTGGGCCCCCCTGGAGAAGGCCTGAGATAACTCTCCCTCCGTCGGCGGAGGAGTACCGGCGACGTAGGAGCCGGGGGAGTGGGGCGTTCTCACCAACGGAGCTAGCGCGAGCCATGGTCGCGCCCTCTCTCGACTTGAAGAGTTTCAGTCCCCCTAATGGGTGTGTAGCGGGTTCTTGTGTGTGCGAGGATCTGTTGCTGGTTGGCGGGCCAGGTGAGCACTTTGTTTCCCCCCTGGGGTTGAACCAACCTCGGCGCAAGCGGGAGGACAGCTACGCGGGGCGGAGTCCAGACCCTGCAGCCGGATTTCTCGGATCTACCCCAAAACTTTGTCGAGGAGACCTTGCCAGCTGGCGGCGAACTTCTCGACTCCTTCGTCCTCGAGGGTCTGGACGACGTCGGCGTAGTCGACGCCAATCGCTTGGAGCCGGGCGAGGTCGACCCGGGCCACTTCGATGTCCTCGGGAGTGAACGGCTTGGGATCGGGGTCGCCATGATCCTGGTACGCCTCGATGGTTGGAATCGGCATCGTGTTTACCGTCCCGGGCGCTACCAGGCTTTCGACGTAGAGCAGGTCGTCGTACTCGGGGTTCTTCGTCGATGTCGAGGCCCACAGGGGTTTCTGGCGGCGGGCGCCTTTGGACTCGAGTTCGCGGAACCGCTTCGAAGTGAAGGTTTCGAGGTAGTCGCCGAACGCTGCCCTGGCGTTGGCAACGGCGGCGGTACCCCGCAGCTCGAGGGCTTCATCGGAGCCGAGGTCTTCGAGTCTCCTGTCGACCTCGCTGTCGACACGGGATACAAAAAACGAGCCAACCGAGAACACTTTGGAGATGTCCCCGCCGGAGGCGGCGAATGTCTCCAGGCCGCTGATGTAGGCGTCCATGACCTCGCGGTAGCGCTCCAGCGAGAAGATCAGGGTCACATTTATCGAAATGCCCTCGCCGATGAGCTGCTCGATCGCCGGCACGCCCTCCGGCGTTGCGGGGACCTTGACCAGGAGGTTGGGTTTGCTGATCTGCTTCGCCCAGTCTCTCGCCTCGGCGACCGAGGCGTCGGTGTCGTTGGCGAGAGTCGGGGACACTTCGACCGAGACGAACCCGTCGGTGCCATCGGTCGCCCGGTATACGTCGAGAAGCAGGTCACACGCCCGGTTGAGGTCGGCGGCCATGAGGGTCTTGACGATCCTGTCGCTGTCCGTGGCTGCTTCGAGCAGAGAAGCGAGCTCCTCGTCGTAGTCGCTGGTGTCAACGATCGCCGCCTCGAAGATCGACGGATTGGAGGTGACGCCGGTTACCGCGTCTTCGACGATCCGGCGCTCGAGTTCGCCGCTGTCGAGCATCTCCCGCGAGATCTGGTCGGACCAGACGCTTACCCCCGCTGCAGCGAGCCCATGAAGATTTGAGTGTGCCATGACCCCAGGGTAGGCGAGTGCCGGGGGCACCCGAACCGAGCAAAACCCGTTCCTAAGGTTGTAGCTATCAATAGTGATACCTGAGGCATCGAGAACAGGGTTGGCGTCGGATTCTCCTCGCCACCCCGAGCAACTACGCTTCACAGACGGTATGCCCCGCAGGATTCTCATCGCAAAGCCAGGCCTCGATGGTCACGACCGGGGTGCGAAAGTGATTGCCAGGGCGCTGCGCGATGCCGGCCATGAGGTGATCTATTCGGGCCTGCACCAGACTCCGTCCCAGATCGCCGAAACCGCAGTCCAAGAAGACGTCGACGCCGTGGGCCTTTCTTCTCTATCCGGGGCCCACAAGACCCTGTTTCCCCAGGTGGTAGACCAGCTTTCGGTGCGGGGCGCCGGTGACATACTCGTCTTCGGCGGCGGTGTGATCCCCGATGCCGATCATGCGGCGCTCAAAGCGTCGGGGATTGTGATGATCTTCACCCCGGGCACTCCGCTCGACCAGGTGACCGACTGGGTCGAGGAACACGTTGTCGAAAAAGCTCACCGGGAAGGAACCCATTGAAGATTCACGAATATCAGGCGAAACAGTTGATGGGGGAGCGGGGGATCGCGGTGCCCAGCGGCCAGATGGCAACCACCGTGGACGAGGCTGTCGCCGCGGTAAGGCCGCTGATCGAGGCCTCGAGCAACCCGGTTGTCGTAGTCAAATCCCAGATCCACGCGGGAGGACGCGGGAAGGGGACCTTCAAGGAGCATCCCGATGTCGGCGGCGTGCAGGTCGTGACCGCGGGGATCGACGGAGGAGTCGAAGCCGCTGAGGCGGCTGTGCGCGACCTCGCCGGGAAGATGCTCGGATCCACTCTGGTGACCATCCAGACCGGTGACGAGGGCAAAGTCGTCAACCGCCTCTACCTGGAGCAGGGAATCGACATCGAACGTGAGCTGTACCTCGCCGTCCTCCTCGACCGGGCGGTTGGTCGCAACATCGTCATGGCCTCGACGGAAGGCGGCGTTGAGATCGAGAAGGTGGCAGAGGAAACACCGGAGAAGATCCTCCGCGCCGAAATCGACCCCGCCTTCGGCTTGCTCCCATTCCAGGCAAACGAGCTTGCTGTCGGCCTCGGCATCGGCGAAGCCGCAGCGAAGAGCTTCACCGGTTTCGTCAGCGCCCTGGCGGCGATGGCTATGGAATTGGACACCGACCTCATCGAGATCAATCCCCTGGTGGTCACCAAGAGCGGCGAGGTGATGGCCCTCGACGGGAAGATGGCCTTCGACGACAATGCGCTCTTCCGCCATCCGGTTGTCGCCGGGATGCGGGACCCCTCCGAGGAGGACCCTTCCGAGCTTGCCGCCAAAGAAGCGGGGCTCAACTACATCAAGCTGGACGGGACCATCGGATGTCTGGTCAACGGGGCCGGCCTGGCCATGGCCACCATGGACACCATCAAAAGTGTCGGCGGGGAGCCTGCCAACTTCCTCGACGTAGGTGGAGGCGCCGACGCCGACCAGGTGTCGACAGCGTTCGAGATAATCACCGGCGACGAGAACGTCAAAGGCATCTTCGTCAACATCTTCGGCGGGATCATGCGTTGTGACGTGATCGCCACCGGGATCGTCGAAGCGGTGAAGCGGGTTGGCCTCGAGGTTCCGCTGGTGGTGCGGCTGGAAGGGACCAACGTAGAGCTGGGTAAACAGATCATCGAAGAGTCCGGCCTCGATGTCGTCAACGCATCGAGCCTCAAAGACGGCGCCGTCAAGATTCTGGAGTTGACCAATTGAGCATCCTCGTAGACAAAAACACCAGGGTGCTGGTCCAGGGTCTGGGCAAGACCGGCCAATTCCACACCGAAAAGGCAATTGCCTACGGAACGCAGATGGTTGGCGCGGTCCACCCTTCGCGGGCGGGGACGAGCATGCGGTTCGAGGGTGAGACCGACCACTCGGGTGTGCCCGACCGGGAGGACAACTTCGAGGTCGAGCTCCCCATCTTTGCCACCATGTCCCAGGCAGTGGCTGAGACCGGAGCGACCGCGTCCGTGGTCTACGTGCCTCCGCCTTTCGCCGCAGACGCTATCATGGAAGCTGCTGCATCTGGCGTCGACCTGGTCGTGGCGATCACCGAAGGTATCCCTGTCGCCGACATGGTGCGAGCCAAGCGTTACCTGGAAGGGCGGGGGACACGCCTGATCGGCCCCAACTGCCCCGGGGTGATCACACCGCACGAGTGCAAGATCGGGATCATGCCCGGATACATCCACGAGCGGGGCAGGATCGGCGTGGTCTCGAGATCGGGAACCCTCACTTACGAGGCAGTGCACCAGTTGACCCAGCGCGGCCTCGGCCAGACCACCGCGATCGGTATCGGGGGCGACCCTGTCAACGGGACCAACTTCGTCGATATTCTGGAGCTCTTCGAAGCAGACCCCGAGACCGAGGGTGTGGTCATGATCGGTGAGATCGGCGGTACGGCGGAAGAGGAAGCTGCCGAGTTCGTCGCCAATGAGATGACCATCCCGGTTGCAGGTTTCATCGCCGGGACGACGGCACCCCCGGGCAAGAGGATGGGCCATGCCGGGGCGATCGTCTCCGGTGGCAAAGGCACTGCGGAGGCGAAAATCGAGGCAATGACCGCCGCCGGCATCGTGATGGCCGAGACCCCGTCCGACCTGGGCGAGGCGATGGAGCGCGCCCTTGGCTGATGCCCTCGAGACCATCGAGTCTGAGGGGAAACGGATTCTCGAACTCGGCCGGGAGGACATCGCAAGGCCCGTTCCGCAATACCCGGGTTGGACGATGGGCGGCCTCCTCGCCCACACGGGTTCGGTCCTCGGCCGTACTTCGCTGATCTGTCGCGACCTGCTCATGGAGCGGCCCCGGTCTCCCCGCCCTGACGAAGATGACGATGTCGCGGACTGGTTCGAAGAGCGTCTCGATGAGCTCCTGTCGGTACTGAGTCAATGTGATACGCGAGCGCCGGTATGGGGTCTTGTGCCCGAGCCCACAGTCGGAGGGTGGATCAACCGGATGGTGATCGAGGTGGGCGTGCATCGCTGGGACGCAGAGCAGGCTTTTACCGAGCCGGCGCCTCTGCTCGACGACGTTGCCGAAGCCGGCCTCGACGAATTCGGGACGATGTGGCTTCCCCGCCTTGGCGAGCTGGATGCGCTGGCCCTGACGGCGACCGACCTGGGCCGACACTGGCACTACGGCGATGGCGAACCGGCGAGCCATGTCGAGGCCCCGGCGTCGGAGATCTACCTCCGCCTGATGAGGCGACCCTCCACCGTGGTGCTCCCCGACGACTGGGCTGTGAGGGTCGATTCCCTGGAACCGCCACCGAGGTAACGCGGTCCGGGTGCGCCTGAGCCCGCGAGGCCCTGCGGACCGCCGGCTTAGAAGCGGGCCATATCGGCGGTGGCGTAACCGACCACTGCCGAGTCGGCGTTGCTCACCGCAGCCAGGGCGCTGACCAGTTCATCCACCCGGCTGCCGGGAACTGCGACCGTCAGCTCGTCGTCGCCCATTCCGGTGCGGACACGGGACAGGGCACAGCCCATGGAGGCAGCGATTACACCCTTGTTGGCGGCTCGAGGGAGGATCTGGCACTGGGGCTTGCCCGACCACTCCACCTCCACTGCGTCGTTGATCGCCATCATCTGTTTCGGGGTGACCCGGAGCAGGACGACGTCCGGAGTCGATGCCGCCTCGTGCAAAGGCCCGTAGCGGACGCCCGTGGGCCTGCGGTCGAGCGACTCAACGCCGCCAAAGGCTTCCATCGTCACCCAGCCGACGTCGAG
>JBHJOQ010000005.1:0-3645 GCA_050329555.1 Acidimicrobiia bacterium
TCGACACCAGCTAGAACGGCCCGCAACTCAACTCCATGTGTTGGTCGCGGACTCTAACGCAGTCGGGCACAGTTGCTCAACGTCCGGGATCGAAGGGAGAGGAGGCGTCGAGGGCGCCAGGGAGTCGCCGCAGATATTCGTCCCGACCGATCACCACAGCTCCCATGCGTTCCAGATGGGGGGTCAGCCACTGCACGTCGAGCATGCAACCGGGGCGGTCGGACAGCATGACGACCAGGTGGACCAGCGCGACTTTGGAGGCGTCACTCACCTCGTAGAACATCGACTCACCGGCAAAGAGGCCGCCTACGGCAACTCCGTAGAGACCCCCCGCCAGGTTTCCCTCGCTGTCCCAGACCTCGATCGAGTGGGCCCAGCCCAGTTGGTGCAGAGTGCCGTACGCAGCCCGAATGCCGGGGTTGATCCAGCCGTCGGGACGCTCCGGATTGGCACACGAGTCGATCACGGCCTCGAAGTCCTGATCGACGCTCAGGGTGAACCTACGCACCGACTGGCGCAGCGAACGGGAAATCTTCAGGCCATCGAGAGGCAGAATCGCACGAGCCTGCGGCGACCACCACGCCAGGCGGTCGTCCGGCAGATGCATCGGGAACATCCCTTTCCGGTAGGCCTGGAGGATTGTCCCCGGCGCCAGATCACCTCCAACGGCGATGACGTCGTCTTCCACCGTCCGGGGATCAGGAAGCTGGAACTTCGAGGGCATCGGTTCTACGGGCACGAACCGATTGTGTCAGAGAAGCCGGGCCGATGCCCGTAATGTGGAGATATGCGCGCACTGATCTGTAAGGAATTCGCCGGAATCGGCTCCCTGACCGTCGCCGAGCTCCCCGACCCTGAGCCCACCACGGGGATGGCCTTGATCCGGGTAAAAGCAGCCGCCGTCAACTTTGCCGACAGCCTCGTGGTGGCCGGCCAGTATCAGACGAAGCCTGACCTGCCCTTTGCCCCGGGGTCGGAACTTGCCGGTGAGGTGGCCGACACCGGCGGGATCGACGGCCTGGAACCCGGCGCTCGAGTGGCGGGTTTCGTCGGCTTCGGAGCGATGGCCGAGTTGGCCCTGGTTCCGGCCAATTCGCTGCTCCACCTCTCAGCGGAAACGTCGTTCGAAGAGGGTGCGTCGATTCCGGTCGCCTACGGCACGTCGTACCACGCCCTCGTCGACCGGGCCCAACTGCAGCCCGGGGAGACCCTCCTCGTCCTCGGCGCCTCGGGGGGCGTCGGAGTGGCCGCGGTTCAGATCGGAAAGCGCCTCGGCGCAACAGTGCTGGCAGCCGTCTCTTCCGACGAGAAGGAGAAGCTGGCGTTGAGAAACGGGGCCGACCATGTGATCCGCTACGACCGGACGCCCCTGCGGGACGGGATCTCCGAGTTCACCGGGGGTGCCGGCGTCGATGTCGTCTACGACCCAGTCGGCGGCCCGGCAACCGAACAGGCTCTCCGCTCGACGAAATGGGATGGGCGCCTGCTGGTGATCGGATTTGCAGCCGGGGAGATTCCGTCGATCCCTCTGAATCTGCCGTTGGTGAAAGGCAATTCGATTGTTGGTGTTTTCTGGGGCAGGCACCTGAGCGAGGACCCGGCCGGTGAGGCAGCGAACTTCAGGACGATCATGCAATGGGTTGGAGACGGAACACTCCGTCCGGTTGTCTCGGAGACATTTCCTCTCGACCGCGGCGCCGATGCAATCCGGTGGGTGGCGGAGCGCAGGGCACTCGGAAGGGTGATCATCGTCCCGTGACCGACTTTGTCGTCATCGGTGGAGGCATCGCCGGCGTGTCCGCCGCTGCTCATCTCGCTCCCCACGGAAGTGTCGTCCTCCTGGAGCAGGAAGCAACCCTTGCCTATCACACGACCGGCAGGTCGGCAGCCACCTTCATCGTCAATTACGGCGGGCCGGGATCGCGGCCGCTGGCGCGAGCCAGCGCTCAATTCTTCGACAAGCCCCCGGGATACGCCACAGACGCCCCGCTCCTCAGCGACCGAGGGGCACTGTGGGTGGCCCGGCCCGAGCAACTGGACGCCCTCGACCAGATAGCCGTTGCAGGTATGCGGTCTGGTGCAAGTTCAGAGGCCATGACGCCCGAAGAGGTGATTCGCCTCGCGCCCGTGATGAAGCCGGACCTCCTCGGTGGTGGACTCTATGAGCCGGCGGCGGCGGATATCGACGTAGCCGGACTACATCAAGCGTTCGTCAGGATCCTGCGCAAACATGACGGGTCGATTCGCACCGGGTCCCCGGTGGTTGGCATCGACACCACCGGAAACGGATGGAAGGTGGTCACCTCTGCAGAGACCTTCGAATGCGGCGCTGTTGTCAACGCAGCAGGCGCTTGGGGTGATCGTGTTGCTGCGATCGCCGGCATCGATCCGATCGGGCTGGTCCCGATGAGGAGGACTGCGTTCATGGTCCCCGGTTCCGAGGACCTCTCGGCGCTTCCGATGGTGGTAAGCGTCGGACATGACTACTACTTCCGCCCGGACGGCGTCCAGTTGCTTTGCTCGCTCTCCGAGGAGGAGCCTGACCTGCCCGGAGACCCGCGGCCGCGGATGGAAGATGTTGCACTAGCCATCGAGCGGATCAACGAAGCGACGGTTCTCGGGATCAGGACGGTCAACTCGCAGTGGACGGGCCTCCGCACCTTCGCCCCCGACCGCGACCTCGTTATCGGGGAGGACCCAACGGCTCCCGGGTTCTTCTGGTTGAACGGTCAGGGAGGCACCGGCATCATGACGTCACCGGCATATGGCGAGTTGATCGCCAGCCAGGTGATGCATCATGACTTGCCCGAGGGCCTCGCCGAAAGCGGAGTCGATCCCGAGGTGACCTCTCCGGCACGCTTCCGCGCCTGGTAGTCAGCCGGTGACCGCTCCCTGGCTTGCCGACCCGACGAGACGGGCATATTTGGCGAGGGCTCCGTATTCATAGCGTGCCGGTGCCGGGCTCCAGGATGCCCTTCTCTTCTCCAGTTCGGCCTCGTCGATGAGGATGTCGAGGGTTCGCGCCGGAATGTCGATCTTGATCCGATCCCCCTCGGCGACCAGGCCGATGTTCCCCCCGACTTCGGACTCGGGCGCGACATGGCCGATGCATAGTCCCGTTGTCCCCCCGGAGAAGCGGCCGTCGGTGATGAGCATCACGTCCTTGCCGAGGCCGGCGCCTTTGATCGCAGCCGTGATCTGGAGCATCTCCCGCATTCCCGGCCCACCCCGGGGACCCTCGGTCCTGATCACCACCACATCGCCATGCTGGATCTCATGGGCGAACAGCGCCTTGAGTGCGTCCTGTTCCCCGTCGAAGACCCGGGCCGGGCCTTCGAAGACCGCGAAGTCGATCCCCGCGACCTTGACGACGGCACCTTCGGTCGCAAGAGACCCATGGAGAATTGCAATTCCGCCCTCGGAGGCGAGGGGCGCAGAGACCGGGGCGATGACGTCCTGGTCCGCCGGCACTTCGATGGCGGCCACGTTTTCTGCGAGCGTCTTCCCGGTCACGGTGAGCACGTCGCCTTCGAGCAGCCCTTCGTCGAGCAGGGCTTTGAGCACTATCGGCACGCCACCGATCCGATCGACGTCGACCATGTGGTACCTGCCGAACGGCTTGAGATCGCCGATATGGGGGGTGGT
>JBHJOQ010000107.1:0-43569 GCA_050329555.1 Acidimicrobiia bacterium
CAGGACCGACAACTCGAGGGCATGTAATGCCGGGACCCCGTCGCTTAGAGCAATCTCCCGACTGGTACGGCCGGTGATCTCTTCGATCTGAGCGTCACAGTCGTGGAAAGCCCTCTCGAGGCGGGCGGCCACCAATCGTCCTACCGTCGTCTTTCCGACGCCCATCTGGCCGACCAAGACAACCAAATTCGGATTCACTGTGTTCGTGACCACCTAGTGGGATGTGAGGGACGACGATAACCCGGTGACCATGTCTTGCTCTAAACCGTCCTTCGATCCCGTGAACCGGGTGCCGAACCCGGAGCGGAGCAACTCCGCAAATGCGTCAGGATCGACGGGTCGACTGAAGAAGTAGCCCTGTGCCTCGTCGCAGGCATGCGCTCGCAGGAATTCGAGCTGGTCGGCGTTCTCGACACCCTCGGCGACCACCCGCAGTCCGAGGTTCTGTGCCATGCCGATCACCGCCTTGACAATGCTGGTGTCTTCAATGACCGATGTGACCTCGTCGACGAACGATCGATCGATCTTGACCGAGTCGATTGGAAAGTCACGCAGATAGCTGAGACTGGAATAGCCGGTGCCAAAGTCATCGAGAGCGACCTGGATTCCCGTCTTGCGTAGGGCCTGGAGGATGATCGCCGCGGAATGGGCGTGTCTCATCAGGACACTTTCGGTCAGCTCGAGTTCGAGGGACGATGGATCCATTCCCGTCTCGCTCAACGTCGCATACAGCCTCTGCACATAGGTCTCATCGCTCAGCTCGGCTGCGGACACGTTCACGGCAATGCTGATCGGAGGCAATCCTCCGCTGATCCATGATCGGGACTGCTCGCAAGCTTCCCGCAACACCCAACGGCCGATCTGGCGGATCAGGCCACTGTCCTCGGCAATAGACACGAACTGGCCCGGTGCCAGCTCGCCACGCCGGGGGTGGTTCCATCGGATCAATGCTTCAGCACCGGTGATCAAACCGGTCTGCATATCCACTTTGGGCTGGTATCGAAGCACGAACTCATCGTTCTTCAGGGCGCTCCTGAGGCTCGACTCGATCGACTGACGCTCAACGGCGCGCACGTTCATCGCCGGCTTGAAGAACTGGTAGCTGTTGCGACCCCTCTCCTTCGCTTGGTACATGGCGATGTCTGCATTTCTGATCAGTGTCTCGGCGTCTTCGCCGTCGTCGGGGTACACACTCACCCCGATGCTGGTGGTGATATGGAGATCGTGGGTTTCGATCGGATGGGACTGCGCTACCGCCTTGAGAATCCTCTCAGCGACCACCACTGCATCCTCCCACTGCCGCGATTCGGTGAGGAGGACGACGAATTCATCGCCTCCCTGGCGGCTGACAGTGTCGGAGGTCCGAACACATCCGACCAGTCGCTTGGCTATGGACTGGAGCAGCTTGTCTCCGGTCGGATGCCCAAGAGAGTCATTGATGTGCTTGAAACCGTCGAGGTCGAGGAACAGGACCGCAACCTGTCTTTCGTGACGGGGGGCGGTCGCGATCGCCTGGTCGATCCGGTCTTTGAGGAGGAGCCGGTTGGGCAACCCGGTAAGGGAGTCGTGCTCGAAGGAATGGGTCATCTGCTCAGCCATCGCCAACGTGGCGCTGACGTCCCTGAAGACGATCACCGTTCCGGTCACGGCACCCTCGTGGCCCATCGGTGAGACACTCGATTCAATCGGGATCTCCTCCTTTCCCCGTCCGACCAGGATGAGCCCCGACGATCTGGCGCCGGGGTTCCGGTCACCCGGGTATTGGCCGGTCGCCGGAGACGGCAGAACGACCCGGGTGTTCTCGTCGATCCTGACGAAGACGTCGGCGACATTCATCCCGACCGCTTCGCTGCTTCGCCATCCGGTCATCTCTTCGGCGACGGTGTTGAAGAAGGTGACGATCCCGGACGGGTCGCATCCGATTACACCATCCCCTGAGATTTCGGTCATTGCGGTCCGCCAGACAGTGGGTTTCTCATCACGTACCAGGCAAGGGCCGAATCGGGCGCGGAACAACAAGTCATTGCAGTGGCTATCGGCGTCGGACGGGCTGCGGTTGAGGCATACAAGGGATACGGGCCGCTATCTCTAGATTTGACGAAAACCGGCGATCCCGTCTCGTTGTATTGAAGTCAGGATCGACTACATTCTCCGGTACGGAGGGGAGTAGCCCCAATACCGGGATGCCGTCATCCTGGCGTCGGATTGAGCGGCGTCCGGTCCCCGGGACGATGTCACAGACATCGTTGGGCGAGACCTCCGACACGGACAGTAGTCGCGTCCGGGTCGGGCACCCCCCGCTCCGGACCCCGAGAAGGTTTGGCTAGATCATGACGTTGCCCCAGGTACTCGCAGTCGAGAGCGCTCAGGCAGACTTCGCCAGTTTCGACGTGCCCGGATGGGTTTGGATCGCCCTCGTCGTCGGTATCGCGGTGCTTCTCTTCGCCGACCTGCTCATCGTCCATCGCAAGCCCCATGCCATCAGCCTGAAAGAGGCGTCGATCGAGTCGGCGGTATGGATAACCATCGGTTTGGGGTTCACCCTGGTAATCCTGAGCTGGCAGGGCGGGCAGGCGGCGGGTGAGTATCTCGCCGGCTACCTGATCGAAAAGAGTCTCTCCGTCGACAACGTCTTCGTGTGGGCGGTGATCCTGAACTACTTCGCGGTGCCAGCCGCCTATCAGTACCGGGTCCTTTTCTGGGGGATCTTCGGAGCCCTGGTGTTCCGCGCCATCTTCATCTTTGCTGGTGTCGCTTTGATCGAGAACTTCGACTGGATCCTTTACGTCTTCGGAGCATTCCTGATCTTCACCGCCTTCAAGATCGCCCGTCACGACAACGCAGCGATCCATCCTGAAGACAATCCCGTCCTCAAGGTGTTTCGTCGTTTGGTCCCATCTACGACCGAGTACGACGGGCAGAAGATGTTCACCCGACGAAGTGGGAAGCTACTGGCGACCCCACTGTTCGCAGTCCTGGTGCTGATCGAAAGCACTGACATCGTCTTCGCTGTCGACTCGGTCCCGGCGATCCTCGCCATCAGCCGTGAGCCCTTTATCGTCTTCTCGTCCAACGCCTTCGCGATCCTGGGCCTGCGCGCCCTGTATTTCGTGCTGGCAGGGATGGCAGGCCGCTTCCGATACCTCAACCTGGGATTGGGATTGGTGCTGGGGTTTGTTGGTCTGAAGATGCTGATCGCCGAGTGGTACCACTTCCCGATCTGGATCAGCCTCGGGGTGATCGCGGTGATCCTCACCGTGGCCATCGTGGCGTCTCTTCGCGCCGAAAAACGCGACGCCTCGCTCGCACCGAGGTGATCGAGGAAGAGGACCTGGCTTAGCGTCCGACCAGTTGGCTCCATGACCCGCATTTCGGGGTAACAACATCAACACGGGCAAAACCACTGGCCGCCAGTGGGCAGGATCTCATGGCCGCCGGGACTCCTAACGGATTCCACCGGTTGGTCGGTGTCGAGTGAACAAGCACCTCTCCGCTGTGACCCGGGTGGCTGATTCGGGCGACCAGCCCGGACTCATCGTTATTGGGGACAACGACGAGGACACCTCAATTGCCGGGTTCAGCATCCGAACGCAGCTGAGATTCCTTTGCAGAATCTCTCCATCTCCTTGGGTGGGAATGAGTTCGACATCCTCCGCTTCAGGCGGGTCTTCTCCACCTGAACAATGTCGTCGCAGAGAACCGAGCCGACAACCGCACCTCGGGCTTCGATGGGAACGATGCTCGGCATGTCTGGCCGATTTGGAGATGTCGTGACGCGAGCACACAAAACCGACTCCAGATTCCGGTTGCGAGTCTGGTTTGAGACCACCAAGTAGGGCTTCTCACCGTGTGGTGTGTCAACCATCCACACCTCTCCACGATTCACTGTCATACAGTCAATCCGGGCCCAGAGCTTTGAACAGTCGTGCCAGGTCCTCTTCGGAATCCTCTGGGCCTGCCGCAAGTGCTGGATCCTGAAAGGACTTGTAGAGTTCGCCTTCCACCTCGTAGAGGACGGCGAGCTCCTGATATCCCACCTCTTCCGCGGCTTCAGCGACTACCGCTGCGCCAATGTCGGCAAGTTGGCGAAGCCGTCCTGACTCGGTCTTGGAGACTGCGCCTCCTCCTGCATTGGAGATCAGGGCCGCGCGATAGGCCTCGCTAGACGAAACCCGCTCTGCGACCTCAAGGGTCTTGCGAGTGAAAGCGACGCTCTTTCTCATCCGCTCATCATACTGCAGCATGTGTATGTGGCAATAGAGTGCAGCATTCACATGACGCATTGTGCTGCAAGCACCAAACTCGTCCCGGGTCCTACAGCACAAAAGAACCCGCCCTTCTCGCCGTCTGGCGATTGGGGCGGGTTTCTCAACTTCACCAGCTTTGTGTTAGCTGGCACTCGTGGAGGTGCGGGGAGTTGAACCCCGGTCCGTCGAGCCATCTGCGTTGGCATCTCCGAGCGCAGTTGTCAGCGAGCTTTCGGTAACAGGAACTCTGACAACAAGTTCTCCTGCACCTATCCAGAATTGATCTTTGCCAGCCAGTCCCGGACCCTGCCTGACGCATCCCGAAAAGCGACGCCCGACCCCGATCGTGCGGGAACCGATCGGGCGGACGAGCTACTTAATTAAGCAGCCAGTGCGAATTTATCTTCTGCACTTATTGGTTTTACCGGTTTGTTAACGAGGCCCCGGAGACCCCGACTCGCTTCCAACGCTTCAACACTCAACGTCGAAACCATTTCACCCCCAGATTTCTGGGTCTACCAGTACGGTACTCGCCCGCACCGACAACAACAACGGGTTTATCGCCGCCGTCTCCCCATAGAACGTTCGATCTCCCGCTTGTGTTCCCGCTCTTTGAGCGACTCACGCTTGTCCACCGTGCTGCGACCCTTGGCCAGGCCCAGCTCGACCTTCGCCTTCCCGTCTTTGAAATACACCTGAAGCGGCACCAGAGTAAGACCCTTTTCGGCAAGCTGTCCGGAAACACGGTCGATCTCACGTCGATGTAACAGGAGCCTGCGATGTCGTTCGGGATCGTGGCCCCCGTCGCGGGCAAACTGATAGGGCCCGATATAACACCCGCTCAGGAACACCTCCCCCCCATCGATATGAGCGAAAGAGTCTTTCAGATCGATCCGGCCGTCACGAAGGGACTTGACCTCCGAACCGACCAGGGCCATCCCGGCCTCGAAAGTGTCGATGATCGAATAGTTGCGTCGGGCTTTGCGGTTGGTGGCGACCACTTTGATCCGCCCGGAATCCTCCGAGCGAGCCATGATCAAGCCCCGCCGGGTATGTCGTCGCCGACACCCTCGGCGTCACGGAGGTACCGGCTCAGACCGAGCAACGACCCGATCACACCAGCGAGGGCACCGAAGAGCAGGAACAGCAGTCCCCACCGGAAGAAGAACTGGTTGGTCACATCGAGACGGAACAACTCGAAGCTCTGGGTAGCGGCGGCCAGGCGCGACGATCCCAGCCAAACCGTGAACACTGCCAGGGAGGCCCCGAGCAGACCCTCAATCATGCCTTCGAGCAGGAAGGGAACCCGGATGAACCAGTTGGACGCTCCCACGAGTTTCATGACGGCGACTTCATCGCGCCGGGCGTAGATCGCCAGGCGGATGGTGTTGGCGATGAGCACAACCGCTGACATTCCGAGCACAACCGCCATTCCCAGGCCAAGCACATTGAGGACGCTGGAGAGGTTCTGCAGTTGTTCGATCTCCTCGGCGGCGGTGTTGACCTGCCGCACGACGGGAGTCTGCTGTTCGAGCCTGAATTGCACCGAGTTGTGGAATTCGATCTCGATGAGCTCGATCCGGATCGAGGCGGGGAGAATCGTCGGGTCGATGTCGAGCAGGTCGTCCTGCCCCTCGAAAATGCGCTGGAACTCGATCCAGGCGTCATTCTTGTCGAAGTACTCCACGGCCTCGACTTCGTCCCAGCTCCCAACCGTCTCGAGGAGGGTCTGATGCGACCCGGGAGGGACGCCGGCGGAGTTCTCGTCGTTGAGGAACGCAATGACGTGGACCCCGTCCTGCCAGGCGAGCGTGTTCACCCGCAGCACCTCGTTGACGACGAGTGCCCCGAAAGCAAGGGACAGCGAGATGAAGACTGCCAGCACCGCGCCGGCAACCACGAGCAGGTTTCGTTTCAGGTTGGTCAGCGCTTCCCGGACGAGGAAGAGGAATCGGCTCACTCTTCGGGCCGCCGTTCGTATCCGGCGGCCTGTTCGTCACGGGTGACCGACCCGTCTTCGAGTGCGACGACGCGCCGCTTCATCGCATCGACGATGGCGTGGTCGTGTGTCGCCATCACGATGGTGGTTCCGGTGCGGTTGATGCGGTCGAGCAGCTTCATGATGCCAACCGAGGTCTTCGGGTCGAGGTTCCCGGTCGGCTCATCACAGAGCATGATCGGAGGCCGGTTCACGAACGATCGAGCAACCGAAACCCGCTGCTGCTCACCACCGGACAGTTGGCGGGGATAACGTTCCCCTTTGTCCGCCAGGCCGACGAGGTCGAGGACCTGTTCTACCTGGGGTTTGATCGCCGATGCCGGGCGACCGAGCACCTCGAGGGCGAAAGCAACGTTCTCGTTTACGGTCTTGTTGGGGAGGAGCTTGTAGTCCTGGAACACGGTTCCGACGCTGCGGCGAAGATAGGGGATCTTCCACTTCGGCAGTGTCGTGATGTCTTTTCCTGCCACCCAGATCGTGCCTCTGGTCACCGGCTCGTCGCGAAGCAGCAGACGGATCAGCGTCGATTTCCCTGATCCGGATTCACCGACGAGAAAGACAAATTCGCCTTTCTGGATCTCCAGAGAGACGTTGTTTGCGGCGACCGTGCCGCCCTCGTACACCTTGGTTACGTTTTCGAGTCGGATCATGGGGTTAGAAGAGAGTGTCGCAGCTAGGATTCCTGCTTCCGCGGACCCGTGGAACGCTAACCGCGATCAGACCGCTAGCTGGAATTATCAGCCGTCTCATGGCGGGCGCGCCGCCATCGCAGGTAGGACTCGACAAAAGGCATCAGGTCGCCGTCGAGCACTCCCTGGATGTTGCCCACTTCGTAGTCGGATCGAAGGTCTTTGACCATCTGGTACGGCTGGAGCACATAGCTCCTGATTTGACGACCCCAGGCGGCCTCACCCTGGTCTCCACGGATCTCGTCGAGGTGAGCCAGGCGGTCCAAACGCTGTCTTTCGGCAAGCTTCGACCGGAGCATCGTCATGGCCCGGGCCTTGTTCTGCAGTTGGGAACGCTCGTTCTGGCATTGGACGACTATCCCCGACGGCATGTGGGTGATGCGGACGGCCGAATCGGTGGTGTTCACATGCTGACCTCCTGCACCCTGGGAGCGGTAGGTGTCGACGCGAATGTCGTCTTCATCGATCTCGACGTCGGCCTGATCGCCCAGATCGGGGACGATGTCCACGCCAGCAAACGAGGTCTGCCGTCGGGCATTCGAGTCGAAAGGGCTGATCCTCACGAGCCGGTGCACCCCGCGCTCGGATTCGAGGGTCCCATAGGCGCGATCACCTTTGACCGAGAAGGTGGCCGATTTGATCCCTGCCTCCTCGCCCTCCGTTACCTCTTCAACAGTCACCGAGAATCCGGCATCGGAGAGGAAGCGCTGATACATCCTCGCCAGCATCTCGGCCCAGTCCTGGGCGTCGACTCCCCCGGCGCCGGCGTGGACACTGAGAATGGCATCGGCATCGTCGTACTCTTCATAGAAGAGCGACTCGAGCTCAAGGCCGTCCAGCTCTCTTGAGACGTCAGACAGCTGGTCGAGTGCTTCCGAACGCGAATCGTGGTCACCGGCCTCAGCGGCCAGTTCGAGGAGAACCTCGGCATCTTCTATTGTCGACCCGAGCCGGTCCACCACCTCAAACAATGACTCGTACCTGGAGAGTTTCTGGGATACCCCCCTCGCCGTCTCCTGATCGTTCCAGAGGTCGGGCGAGCCGGCAAGCAGTCTCAGCTCGTCGAGCTCTTTCCCCTTGGCGTCAAGGTCGAGAAACTCGCGTGCATCGTCGAGACGCTTCCGGAGCTCAGCGAGAAATGCCTTCGGATCGGTTATCTCAATAGCCATGGTTCAGTGGGCGGGCGCCGGCTTCAGACCGACTCCTTGAGCAGGTGGCACTTCTTGTACTTCTTGCCGGATCCGCAGGGACAGGGGTCGTTGCGCCCGATCTTTTCTGAGACTGCCTGTTCCTGCTTCTTCGCTCCGGCATTCGGTTCGACCCGTTTCGGCTGGCTTGCGGGCTGGGCCAACTGGACGTGGAACAAGTATTTGACCGCATCACGCTTGATCGACGCCACCAACTCGGAGAACATCTCATAGGCCTCCCGCTGATACTCCGACAGCGGATCGCGCTGGCCCATCGCCCTGAGTCCTATGCCGGCGCGGAGATAGTCCATCTCTGAGAGATGGTCGCGCCACTTGTTGTCGATCACCGAAAGCATGACGCTCTTCTCCACCCGCGGCATCGTCTCCGGCCCGAGCTCCTCCCGTCGTTTCGCGAAGAACAAGTGCGCCTCGTCGACAACAGCCTCGACCACATCTTCCAAGCTCATCCCGGCCGTGGACTCGGCGGTTGTCTCAGTCGGATAGAACTGGCCCAGCTCGCGCTGGAACGACTCCCAATCCCAATTGGAACGCGAGGTTGCGCCTCCGAACTCGAACTCGACCGTCTCGGCCATGACTTCGTCGATCCAGTCGGTAATCAGGTCCTCGCCGGCGGTCCCTTCGAGGATCGACTCCCGCCATTCGTAAATCACCTCACGCTGGCGATTCATCACCTCGTCGTACTTGAGGACGTTCTTGCGAATTTCGAAGTTCTGTGACTCGACCTGTCGCTGGGCCCGTTCGATTGACTTCGAGACCATTGTTGCCTCGAGCGGCTGGTCCTCGGGAAGCTTGAGCCTTTCCATGATCGAGGTCACCCATTCGCCCTGGAACCTGCGCATCAAGTCGTCTTCGAGTGACAGGTAGAACCTCGACTCGCCGGGATCTCCCTGACGCCCCGACCGTCCCCGGAGCTGGTTGTCGATTCGTCGGGACTCGTGCCGTTCGGTGCCGACCACATAGAGGCCCCCGGCTTCGATCACCCGCTGCTTGGCAGGGGCTATCTCCTTGGCGTACTCCTCGGTCAGTTTAGCTTCCATCTCCTCATAAGAGGGGTCGTCGGCCGACACACCCTGGCGTTTCAGGTCGGTTTTGGCCATTCCCTCTGGATTACCACCGAGCATGATGTCGACGCCGCGACCTGCCATGTTCGTCGCCACGGTCACGGCTGCGGGACGGCCGGCCTGGGCGATGATGTCTGCCTCCCGAGCATGCTGTTTGGCGTTGAGGACCTCATGTCTGATCCCCGCCTTGTCGAGCGCCCGGGACAGCTTCTCAGAGCGTTCGATGGACACGGTCCCGAGCAGAATCGGCTGATCTCGTTTGTGCCGCTCGGCGATGTCGTCGATCAAGGCGGTGAATTTGCCGCCTTCCGTCTTATAGACCAAGTCGCCCTGGTCCATGCGGGCAACCGGCTTGTTGGTCGGGACCGAGATCACCTCGAGGCTATAGATCTGTGCCAGCTCGGCCGCTTCCGTTTCGGCAGTACCGGTCATTCCGGCAAGTTTTTCGTAGAGACGGAAGTAGTTCTGCAGAGTGATCGAGGCGAGAGTCTGGTTCTCATCCTTGATCGTCACGCCTTCCTTCGCCTCGATCGCCTGATGAAGCCCCTCGGAGTACCGACGCCCCTCCAGCACCCGACCGGTGAACTCGTCGACGATCTTCACCTCGCCATGGTCGATCAGGTACGAGTCGTCGCGTAGATAGAGTTCCTTGGCCTTCAATGCCGCTTCGAGATGGTGGACAAAGTCGACGGCTGCATGGTCGAAGAGGTTCTCCACTCCGAGAATCTGCTCGACCCGGGTGACACCGTCCTCGGTGGTGAGTACCTGGCGCTTGCGCTCGTCGACCTCGTAGTGGACGTCACGCTGGAGCCGGGCGGCGATGCGTGCGAAGTCGCGGTACCACCTGGCGCTGTCGGCCATCCGCCCCGAGATGATGAGCGGTGTCCTCGCCTCGTCGATGAGGATCGAATCGACCTCGTCGACAATCGCGTAGGGATGTCCTCTCTGGACACGGCTGGCGGCAGACATCGCCATGTTGTCCCGCAGGTAGTCGAACCCGAATTCGTTGTTGGTCCCGTGAGTCAGGTCCGCTTCGTATGCAGGTTTCCGGCTTGCAGGGTCCATGCCATTCTGAATCAGTCCGACGCTGAGCCCGAGAAACTTGTAGATCTGACCCATCCAGTCGGCGTCACGGGAGGCCAGGTAGTCATTGACCGTCACCATATGGACGCCCTGCCCGCTTAGAGCGTTGAGATAAGCCGGCATGGTAGAGACGAGGGTCTTACCTTCACCGGTTTTCATCTCCGCAACCATTCCGTGGTGGAGGGCGGCGGCTCCGACTACCTGCACGTCGTAATGTCGCTGTCCCAGAACCCGCTTCGCTGCCTCTCTCACCGTGGCGAACGCCTCGACCTGGAGCTCATTCAACGACTCGCCGTTGGTGAAGCGCTGCTTGAACTCAACGGTCTTCGCGGCCAGCAGATCGTCGGTCAAGGCCTCGAATTGTGACTCGACGTCGTTGACCGCAGTGCTGATGCCTTGAAACTGTTTGAGAGTCTTGCCCTCGCCTACGCGCAGGACTTTGGAGAAAAGTGCCATCGGACCTCCATGGTACTGGCACCGCTATTTAGACCGATGTTGGAGCCGGAGTCAACGGCTGTCGAGCAGGCCCTCACGTTGCGCCCAACCAACCGCTTCGAACCGGGATTTCATTCCCAACTTGTCGAGGATGTTGCGGACATGGTTGCGCACAGTGTTCTCGGAGATGAACAACTTGTCGGCGATCTCTCTGGAGGTCTTGGCGTGGGCCACCAGTGACAGAACTTCCAGCTCACGCCCGGTCAGTTCCGGGCGCCGGCTCATTGCCGCGCCGTGATGCTTGAGCAGGTCTCTCATCGCCGAGAAAAGCTTCCCGCTCATTGCTGGAGATATTGCGGCACCCCCGTTGAGCACATCGCGCATTGCATCGACGAGCCTCGGAAGGGGAATGTCTTTTGTCATGTACCCGGCCGCCCCATTCCGGACCGCCTCGAGCAGGTCCTCGGCGGACTCGCTAGAAGTGAGGAGCACCACACGTGACACCGGGCTCACTTTGATGATGGAGCTGACCACCTCGAGACCGGACATTCCCGGCATGAGCAGATCGAGAATCACCAGGTCGGGTGTGTGTCTGCGGGCAAGGTCGATGCCTTCCATCGCGCCCCGGGCCGACGCAACCACCTCGAAACCCTCGCCTTCGAAGGCAGCTCTCAGAGCTTCCCGAAAGAGTTCGGCATCATCGACTATGAGGACGGTATTCATTCAGTTCTCCGCGGGTACAACTTCGCTACCCGCATGACTACCTATCACGGGCACCAACAGACTAGACACCTGTCGAGCAGAAGTCGCCGTCACCACCAGCGGTATAAATGCTGGTCGGAGGGCCTTTATCGCTTCGCTAACGGTTCCACCTGTTGTAAGGACATCATCGACAACAACCACACAATCCTGAAGTGCCTGTCTCAGAAAGAGTGCCGGCGCCGGGGAACGGTGACGGGAGCCAGCCCGCTGCGGGTTGTGTAGGGGGCGTTTGATTCGCATCGACAAGGAACCGCCCGTGGTTGCGGCGAGTGCCCCGGCCAACCGGGTGGCGGGGTCGACCCCGTAACGGACGAACCGGGTCCACACTCTGGGAACCGGCACAAAGGTCAACCCGGGCTCGATCCGATCCGCAAGGGCTCCGACGGCAAGAGCGACCAAAAGCCCGTCGCCCCGGTATTTGAACCCGTGGACCAATCGGGCCGCCACCCCCGTATGGTCAAACGCTGCCATTGCCCTGACCCCACCGGGCAGCACACGATCAGGGGCAGGCCTCAAATCGGAGAAACACTCCCGACACAACGGCGCCGGAGAGAAACGATGACACCCCTGACAGATCACTCTTCCAACGTACGGATCCCGATCCCCAATTGAAAGCGCCACCGCGACTACCACAACAAGCGTCTCTCTCTCCGCTTGCGGAGGGAGTACCTCCGACCCTTAGGTCGGAGGGAGGGTGGGGCGTGCCCACCAACGAAGCTCAAGCTCCCAGCTCGGGAGACCTCTCCGTCCTGATGCCCGCTTGCGGGAGGACAGTTGGGAGTCGGCCCCCCTGCAGTATCAGGTTCCTTCTTGCCAACCGCTCAAGTAGTCGCGTTGTTCGCTGGTGAGGACCTCGAGGCCACCACCCATGCTCTCCAACTTGATCCTGGCGACCCGCTCGTCGATCTCTGCGGGCAGGGTGTGGATCTTCACTTCGAGGTTTTCGGCGTTCTTCATCAGGAACTCCGCTGCCATTGCCTGATTGGAGAAAGACATGTCCATCACGTCGGCCGGGTGACCCTCGGCAGCGCCCAGATTGACCAGACGGCCTTCAGCAGCGACGAGGATCCGGCGCCCATCGGACATTTCGTACTCCTCCAAACTCACCCGGACCTCCCGCTTTTCGGTCGACATGCGAGCGAGCGACTCGAGATCGAGTTCGATGTCGAAGTGGCCGGCGTTGGAGAGGAGGGCTCCGTCCTTCATGACTTCGAAGTGCTCGCCGCGCAAGACGTGCTTGTTACCGGTGACGGTTACGAACACATCACCCACCTTGGAGGCTTCGAGAGCTGTCATCACCCGGAAACCGTCCATGGCCGCGGCGAGGGCCCGCACCGGGTCGACCTCGACAACGATGACGCTGGCCCCGAGCCCATCGGCCCGGGATGCAACACCGCGGCCGCAGTCGCCGTAGCCGACGACGACGAAGTTGAGACCGGCGATGAGCAGGTTCGACGCCCGCATCAGGCCGTCGAGCACGGACTGACCCGTGCCGTAGTGGTTGTCAAAAAGGTGTTTGGTCGCCGAGTCGTTAACCGCAATCACCGGAACCCGCAAGGTTCCGTCAGCCGCCATCGCCCGGAGCCGGATGACCCCCGTCGTCGTCTCCTCGGTCGACCCGATCACTTGGAGGTCGCGCCGTTCTGTGTGGAGCAGTGTGGCCAGGTCAGCACCGTCGTCCATGGTTATCGCCGGCGCGTGATCGAGGGCAGCGTTGATGTGCTTGTAGTAGCCGTCGGAGTCGATCCCTCTTATCGCAAATACCGAGATCCCATCAGCGACGAGAGCAGCAGCGACATCATCCTGGGTGGAAAGCGGGTTGGAGGCACAGAGGATGGGCTCTGCCCCACCGTCGCGAAGCGCCAGCATCAGGTTGGCAGTCTCTGCAGTCACGTGGAGACAGGCGGCAACCACGCACCCTTCGAGGGGCTTTTCCTCCCTGAATCGCTCTCTGATGGTCTCGAGGACCGGCATCCGTCGGCCGGCCCAGGCAATCCTCCGTGCGCCGACCTCGGCGCGTGACGGATCAGCAATGTCGTGATTCATCCTTCGTCCTCGACTAGGAGTTTCTTCAGTTTTTCAATGGTTCCCACGGGAACCGGGTCGACGCCGGCATTCACCGCAAGCATCCACGAGACGAGATCACCAACCGCTGTCAGCGAGATGATCCTGGCCGCGGCTGACCGGCCGGACGACCGGACATGGCCCGCCCAGGGCACCGCATATTCGGTGAGCTCGCGGGTGTGGGCGTAGCGGTCCGAGACCCTGACGGCGTCGGAGCTATCGGAAAGCCCGAGGACGGCGAAATTCTGCCTGGTCATCTCCGGGAGGGTCTCCCAGCTGACGATCTCATTGTGGTCCAATTCGGGCAGCACCGACCACCACGCCGGCATCTTGGCGTTTTCATTGATCTGGGTCTTCCAGCGCTGCGCTGCCGTGGAGGAGATGGGACCTCCGCCGTAGACGATCGAAGCCCTGTTCCCTAAGGCTGCGGCGAGTCGTTCGGCCTCGAGCCAGCCCGTGGACCCTTCCGTAGTGATCTCATCGACGACATCGGCGGCTTCACTCAAGTCTGCGACGAAGTCGGAGATACGCGATGATGCGCCGACCACCCGGAGGGTCGCGCCGAAGAGGTAACCAAGGGCAGCGCGGGGCTGGAGGCCGGCCGGGATGTCTACCGTCGGCCATCCTCCCTCCGAAGCAAGCTCCTTCAGGGCGCCTCCGGTGGTCAGCGCCACCAGCGGAAGGCCAAGCCGATTTGCCTCATCGACAACGCTCAAAGTCTCTTCCGTGTTGCCCGAATAGCTGACACCCACCACCAGAGGGCCGACCCGGGACACCCAGCCCGGGAGCGGGGCGTAGTCCTTGTGGCCGGTAGCCCGGATCGGGGAATCATTGACAACCGCAGCCACATAGTTACCGCCAATGCCGGACCCGCCCATCCCGCCGATCAGGAAGTCCTCGTGGTACGGGATCTCAGGCATGTCGAGATCGGTAGCCCAGCGAAGCTGGGAACCCAACGATCTGATCATTGTCAGCATGTCAGTCATCGACAGTCTCCTGGTCAGCGGTCAGCAGCATTACCGGAATTCCGCCTTCGACGGGAAAGACCCGTCCACACTTCTGACAGGTCAGGGTGGAAGCGGCCTCATTCTGGGACAACTCACCGTGGTCTGCAGGGCAGACCAGTATTTCGGCGAGTCTTGGATCGATCAGGCTCATGGTGTGGCACCGATGATCGCTCGGATCCGGGAAAGTGCCGAATCGACCGTTGCTTCATCGGCCGCTTCGACGTTGAGCCGGAGCAGAGGCTCGGTGTTCGAAGCCCGCACATTGAACCAGAAGTCACCGGCGTCGATCGATAGCCCGTCGAGGCGGTCGATCTCCGCATCAGGGAAAGCTCCTTCGATCCGCGCCACTGTCTTCTCCTGGTCGTCGACCTCGAAGTTGATCTCCCCTGAGGCGCTGTACAGCTCGACATCTTTCCTCATCTCCGAAAGCGTCCGACCGGCGCGGGTAAGGACACCGAGTACGGCGAGCATGGCGAGCACTCCCGAATCGGCCCGGTAGTTGTCAGCGAAGTAGTAGTGCCCGGAGTGTTCCCCGCCGAACACCGCGCCGGTGTCTGCCATTACCTTTTTGATGAATGAGTGCCCGACCCTGGTGCGGATGGGCTTCCCGCCCAGCCCGGTGACAATCTCGGGTACCGCCCGACTTGTGATCAAGTTGTGCACTATCGACGCCCCCGGGTTCTTGTCGAGCATGAAGGTCGCGACGATGGAGGTGATGGTGCTTCCCGACACCGGCCTGCCCAGTTCGTCGATGAAGAACGCCCTGTCGGCATCCCCATCGAAGGCGACGCCGAGGTCGTAGTCCCCGGAAGTGACCTCGGCCACGAGGTCCGCCAGATTCTCCTCCTGGAGCGGGTCGGCAGGATGATTGGGAAAAGTGCCATCCGGCTCGAGGTAGAGACCGGTCAGTTCGGCGTCCAACCGCTCGAATACCCGTTCCAGGACCACGCCTGCCATCCCGTTCCCGCCATCGGCCACAACCCGCAGCGGGCCGATCGATCCGGGCTCAACCACACCGAGGACATGCTTGAGGTATCCGGGCACAGGGTCGAACTCGACCACACTCCCTTCCTCCCCGGCAGGAATGCCGTCGAAACTCTTCACGAATTCCTTGATTTCGGCGAGACCGCTGTCCTCGCCGACCGGAACGGCTCCCGGCCTGCAGACCTTGAGGCCGTTGTACTCGGACGGATTGTGCGAAGCGGTGACGACGGCACCTGCAATCGAACTCGCCCCGGAGTAGTAGTAGAGAACGTCGGTGGGGATCTCGCCCAGATCCACGACTTGGGCGCCGGCCTCGATCAAGCCGTCGAACAGCGATAGCGTCAGCTCCTCCGACGAAGGTCGGCAGTCGCGTCCGATGGCGAACCGGTCCGTTTCGAGGACAGCGACAAGGGCAGCCCCGATCCGGTAATACAACTCGGCGTCGATTTCGCCCGTATCTGTGCGGCCGCGGATGTCGTACGCCTTGAAGACTTGGTCTGGATCCATGGTGCCCGATTGTAGGGGTGGGTGCGATCCTGAAGAACTCCGGCGCGTTGCGCCCTTCGGTTCCCGCCCCTCGGCCAGTAGCCCGGCCCGATATCTACAATCCGCCGGCCGTATGCCCCCTGAATTTTCCGTAGTCGTGCCTGTTTACAACGAGGCAGATTTCCTGCCCCAGGCGTTGCCCGCGCTGATCGGGGCCATGAACTCCCTCGATCGAAGCTATGAGATCCTGATTGTCGAGAACGGCTCTACCGACGGATCCGCCGCCATCGCCAGCTCTGTTGCCGGAGATGCCCCGGTTTCGATCCTGTCGCTTCAGATCGCCGATTACGGCAGTGCCATGCACCACGGATTTCTGCAGTCGACGGGCGACTGGGTGGTCAACTTCGACATCGACTATTTCTCCGCTGAGTTCCTCCGCAAGGTCCTCGCTTCGAGAGAGTTCGACATCGTGATCGGCTCAAAACGAGACCCGGGCTCCGAGGACCGTCGCCCGATGATCCGCAGGCTCGCCACTCTCGTCTTCAACCTGTTGTTGCGCACGATTCTTAGCTCGAAGGTATCCGATACCCACGGCATGAAGGCCTTCCGCCGGGAGCTGGTCGAAGATCTCGCTCCCCAAGTCGTCAGCCGCAAAGACCTCTACGACACCGAGCTCGTCATTCGTGCCGAGCGCGCCGGCTACAAGGTCACCGAAGTCCCGGTGATTGTCGAAGAGCTGCGGACAGCGAGGTCGGCCCTGGTGAAGCGGGTCCCCCGGACGATTGCCGGCTTGTTCAGGATCAGGAAGCTTCTGAAGCGCGGCGCCCGGCCCGGGACCTGAACGCGACAATCCCGACTACGACGATGAGTGCGACGATCCCGATCAGGGTGAGGGCTTTCCCGAACAACTCGGCCCAGGTGTCTTTAAACTCGATGACCACATTCTCCTCGGTGGGGATGACGACCATCAGCGAAGGTGCGGCACGGTAGGGCCCTTCGGCTCCCGCCGCCTCCCAGTTCGGGAAGTACGACACCTTCACGAGGTGGGGCACCCCCACCGCTTCGGTGCGAAACGAGATCAGATGGTCATCGACCACTACTTCGGTGACCGCCCCCTCGCTCACACCGGTGAGCTCGGCCTCGCGTTCGTCGAGGTTCGAGATGCGCTGCCACGAATCGGGGCCATCGGCCACAATCCACCGGTCGAGGTTGTCGACATCGTCGTACCACTCGAGTGCCATGTCGTGGAAGCTCGACAGGGGCTCGCCATCGGCGCCGGTAACGGTCTCGGAGCCGATCAGCGCTGCGAGCAACCCTCGTTCCGGCACCTGATAAACCGAAGGCACGAATCGAGCGGCCTCGACGAGCTGGGTTTCGGGAAGGGCGTAGATCCCGAAAGGCCCCGAGGTGGCAACCTTTGTCATCGAATCGATCGAGTCGGCTTCCTCGCCCGCTTCGGGGGTGATGTTCACGTAGTACGAGACCCCGTAGATCGCCAGGTGCTTGAGCCCGCGCTCGAGTTGGAAGTTGTTGTAGGAAAGCCCCGGAATCGGGTTGGAGGCGCCCAAAGACATCTCCGACGAGTTGATGAAGTGAAACGGGGTGGTCAGCGACGATTCGAAGTACAGGCCTTCCATCGACTCGTGGCTGTCCTGGGTCCAGTAGGGAATCAGCATCGGCGACATCGGGGTCCCATATTGGTTCCACTCGCTATTCCCCTCCCATTGGACCCGGCCCGGGGGAAGAGTATTGATTTCGGCCATCAGGGCCTCATACTCGGGCCAGGGTTGCTTCGCCTCATAACCTTCGTAATTCCACTTCGCCCACCCGTCCACGAATGTGACGCCGCTGAGGGCGCCAAGGGCGAGGACCGCACTGCCAAGGGTCACCAAATAGTTCCGGGTTCCCATCGATTCTCCCCACCAGAACGAGGCAACCAGGAATAGCAGCCCACCGACGACAAAGAGGACCCACGCATAGTCGGGAAAGTCGGTTGCATCGGCGACCAGCCCGGCACCAACGGCTGCAACGGCGACGACCAGTGCCCTAGCCCAGTGCATCGACAACCGCGAGGGAAGCCGTCTGCTCGCCCACACCACTGCAACTCCGACGGCGACGGCGGCGAAGAAGGCAACGCCGAAGTACCAGTACGGGAGGAGTCGCCCATTCCAGAGCTTCCAGCGCTCCCCGCCGAACATATCGGGCAGCAATTCGGGAAGTATGTTGGGCAGGGGGTAATAGATGACCGGGAGGAGCGAAGCCGCGATCAGCGGGGCGGCAGCCCGGGACCGGCGCACGGCCCAAACAGCTCCGAAGAGTGCCAGCGGCAACAGCAGCCATATCTCGACCGGGAACAGCTCTTCGAGTCGGCTCAGCGGGGTCCATCCCATGTCCGAGGTGAGACCGATCCGTGCCAGCAGGGGAAGGGCCCAGAAGCCGGCGATGGCGAAGCCCCAGACCCAGACGAGGGCGGTGCTCGCCAGACCCTTCTTCCACCCGATCACGAAAAGGGATGCGAAGACGACGACGATCGTCGTCAGGATGTGGGACAAAGCGGTCAGGGCAAGGGCAAGGGCCGCCCATTTCAGGAACCGCCGGTCGTCCCTGACCCCCTTGATCAGGTAACCGAGATAGACGAGCGACAGCGAGAACGACCACGAGTAGGAGAACTCGCCGGCAAGGGAGGAAGCGATGTTCCCGCCGTAGATGTTGAAGCTCTCCATGAAGGCGAACACGGCCCCCGAGGTCGCGGCCACCACTGCAATCGAGCGGGCCAGGTTCATCGCCCTGGCGTGGAAGTATGCAGCAAACGGGAGCGCCACGAGGCCGACGACGGTGACCAGTTTGAAGGCCACCCCGTAGGGGATGAACAAGTCGAGGAAGACGATGGTCAGTGAGGGCAGTGGAAAGTAGAAGTAGAACGCGGGAAACCCGGCAAACCAGTCGTCAGACCAGCCGAGGATGCGGCCTTCGGGCAGAAGGGAATCGCGCAGCATGGCAGGGCCCAGCACATGGGCGCCCATGTCCCCCCCGGTGGGGGTCGTTGCCGAGACGATCAACCAGGGATTGAGGATTATGAGGATGATCAGGGAGACCGACGCGACGGTGATGATTGCCGGCCAACCCATGGTCGGCCGAGGCCAGTGGGGAAGGCTCACGCCTTCTGGTCGCGGACCATCTCCAGGATCTGGCTCAGGTCGAGTTCCCGATCACCCTGGGTCCACCACTTCTCTTCGCAGTGGTGGCATGAGAAGAATCTGACTTCCTGCCCTTCGGGCAGAGTCTGTTCGATCTCGATTACATCTGGTGTTGAGCACTGGGGGCAGTCCATGGCTCCATCCGTTTCCGCTTTTCTTACTGTAAAGCTGATTTCTCTCTAGGGCAACGTTTCGTCGTCGAGGAGACGACCTATGTACCGGCTCTTCCTCTTGCCGTTCTCGGTCCAATAGGCGTACCAATAAGGGCCGTGGGGACACTTGGTGCAGCCCAGCTTCCCGCAACGGACTTCTTGCTGGCGGAGGTGCACCTCTGGCTCGACCTCGGAATCCATCGCACCAGACCCTTGGAGCTGGGCCCTGGTGAGGATGTGGAGCCTGCGCAGCTCGTGGTCGTCAAGTTCTTTGACCGCATCGAGGAGGTCACGATCGAGGGCCATCAGGCAACTGAGAGCGGAGCGAACAACCTGGTAGTGGTGCGCCGGTCGGTCAGGGTCCACCCTTGGGGTGGTGTCATCCGATCCGCATGGTTGGCGCAGAGGGAGTATCCGTAAGGTTCGGATGGGCCGACGATCTCATCGAGCCATAGCGCGCTGTCGGTGTAAGAGAAGGTCATATGTGTCGACGCGGGAGACCCGCATCGGGTACAGCTCACAAGCATGGGCTGAACGGTAGGAGTCGAAGTGGCCGCATTCAAGGATCAACGCCATAAATCATGCGGTCGGGCTCGCCGATCCACAGGGTCGCCCGCCGCGCGTCGTCGACCACCACCGAACATGGAACTTTGTCGATCGACAGGGCTTCGAATATCCCGGGCTCGGCCTCCCATGTGTACTCGACGAAGCCCCCCGGGCCGAGGCGCTCTTCCAGGCGCCCCCGGGCGCCGTGGCAGTCGGCACAGGTCGCCGAAGTGAACAGGTAGACGCCAGGATCGAGGGACACCCTTCCCAGCGGGCGAGAAGGTGCCCGGTCCCTGAATCTCAAATACTGGACGATGGCGGCAACCAGAGCGAGCACGCCACCGACGAGGACCAACCTGAGCGTCAGGTCACTCACTGGTCAGGAGCGGGAAGCCGCCGCTGAAGGCTACGGCAGGACCGTTTCTCGTGATCCAGAAGGGCACGATCTGACCGTCCGAGAAGAGAGAGACGCCGTCAGAATCGATCGAATCGAGCTCGACCTCAAGCACCTGTCCGGGAAGCACCTCAATAATTCTCGACCTCGAGCTCTCCCTCACTTCGGTCAATATGACCTCACTCGGTTCGACACCGACGTTGACAAGGATGATACGTCCCGGAGTGTCTGCACCCGACCCCGCCCCCGGCACGAGCCAGTCGTTGGTGGGGACAGGCGAGCCGGCGGCCATGCCGATAGCTCCCTCAGCACTGAGCCGGGCAAACACTCCGACCGGGGCTGTTGTAACCACCCGAACGGCAAGTGCAGCCTGGCTGATCCCGGAAAGATCGACGATCTCCTGACCACCGCCCGCCACGGTTCCTTCGATTGCGGCCTCCTCCAACCCCCCGGGGCCGAACACATCGATCTGGTACGCCACGTCGGTGGGAGTCGACGAGGCGATGATTACCTCCCGGGTCCCGCTGAAGACCGGGAACGCGGCGTACCAGGTCTGGGCCGGTGCAACCGCCCGCCATGTCGCCTGGTCCCCGCCGATCTCGGTACTGGCCGAAGTCACCACGCTCCCCCGGGTTGCCTCGACGACGAGATTGAGGGTGGCGCGCCCGGAAAGGATGGATCCCAGATCGACCTCTATTGAGGACTTCGGCGGAACGATTATCGCCCGGAGAGATTCACTCGACTCCCGACCGGACTCTGAGAACGCAGCGATGTCGACCGATGCTGTGGCCGAATACGGGTTCATCAATTGGAGCTGGAACGGAACATCGTTGGTCGTGCTTCCACCGCCCACAATCACCTGGCTATCGGGAATGCCCGAGCACGTCTCGGCAGAGATGAGAGAAGGGCCGCTGGTGAGCGACGCCGTAGCCGACCCGGCAACCGGGAACTCCACCAAGGCCGCAGCACTTCCCACAGCCGCAACGTCGTCAACTGGTACTGTCGCCGACCCGGACGCTCCGGTGTCAAACGAGCCGGTGCCCGCCGAGCCGCCACCGGAGAAAATGGTGACCTGGCCGATGCCCGCCACCGTGGAGACCACGTTGAGCCGACTGTTACGTGTGGAGCTTTCTTCGGTTGGGCACACGGCAAGGGGTGAGGGCACTGTGCCGGGCTGTGCACCCGGCGAAGGTGGTTCGGCGGCCGGCATCATCATCGCAACGATGCCGAAGGCGAGGACCAGGGCGGGCGTTATCCACTTCACGAACGGCCCCTCCTAGCGAAACCGATGAGCACCAGGCCGGCGAGAAGTACGACAGCCGACGCGTAACCGAGTGTGAGGTTGACCGTGTGACCGGAATACGAGGCAATTCCGCTGGACTCGGAAACCGAGGTGTACCAGCCGACCTGCCCTCCGGCAGGTTCCCACCCGGTTGTGTAGTTGATGGCCAATGCCACCCGGCCCGGCCCGGCATCGCCGATCCATCCCGCTCCCTCCGTCGCCCAGACCTCGCCCCGGTCGGACACCGCAATCGGCACTGCATTCGGATTCTCATAGACCCTCGCCACGGAATCGAACGGCAGTGGCACGACGTCGAGTTGACTCTCCAGGGCGGAGTCGAGAGCCGATTCCGGACCGTCAACCACAATCCAACCGATCCCGAACTCGGCGAGGCTCGCTCCTGGTCGAAGCACTTCCCCTGAGGCGATCCGGTTCACAACAGCCGACAGTTGACGGTCGCCTGCCCTCTCAGGTGGAAGCCAGATCTCGTCGATCGTCGTCCCCGACCCGTCGAGAACGCGATACCAGAATCCTGGACCGCTCCTCGCTTCGCCCGGCACCAGACCGGCATCCGTCGAGGCGTAGAGGATGCGACGGGGCTGACCGTCATCGGCGAGCGTTTCGGCAAAGGAGAGGTCTGCGTTGCGGTCACCACCGGGCAAACCCAGCGAGCCGCCGAATATGGCAGCGGTCGAAACCGCCAGCATCACCAGAGCTGCGAGCACGGATATCAGCGGGATCACCCCGAATTTGATCCGGTCGAGAGCCACTCCGACGACGGTGGCCGCACCCACGGAGGCAGTCACGAGGGCTGCCTCCTCGACCCCTGGCCCGGCAGCGCCGATCGTCGCGACCACGATCCCACCGAGCCCGAGAAGAGCTCCCATGCCGGCGATCCTTCGATAACGACTCTCATCGAGGAAGAGCGGAAGGGCAGCCAGCAACACCAGCCCCGGCCAGATCAGCTCGGGCACGACGCCCAGGCGACGGGAGGAGTCGAAAAGCCATCCCGGATCGCCCGAGACGAAGTTGACCGCAACCACACCGCCGGCGGCGGCAGCCAGAGCGAGGACGACCCGGGATCGGCGCCCCCCCTGTGCCCGCCAGATCAGCCATGCCAGAGCGGGGACGATGATCAGAGCAGGCGAGACGGCGGCAACGAGACATCCGAAGGTCACCGCCCAGCCGATTGCGCCCAGGCGGCCCCGTTGTGCATCCACAGGATGGACGAAAACCGCCCGAAGGACCCAGGGAAGCAGCGCAGCCGCAGCCAGTGCCGTCCAAGAGCCAACGCCGGTGAGCATTGCCGTGCCCGGCCCGGCAATGGCGACGATTCCCGCGATGTATCGTCCGGGCCCGCGGAGTCCGAGGCGTCCCAGCATGCGGCCCATTCCGGTGACCGCGATGACACCGAATCCAATGGTCAACAAGGTCCGGGCTGCGCCTTCTGCGCCGAACCAGACGAAGCTGGCGAGTCCGGCGAAACCAACGGAGGGATGTACCGGCACCGGCGAGCCGAGACCGGTCTCGTTCCAACCGCCGAAGAACCTCTCCAGCGCAATCGAGGGCGCTTCGAATGGAAAGTTGAGCCCAGCGTTGGGGATGCCGCCGAAGACCAAACCCCGGGAAGAGAGCATGACGACCACCACGGCGACTAGCGCGCCGAGGATCCCTGGGCTGGACCATGCCCGCTTGACGCTTCTGGTAATCGCCTGGTCCTCGTCGAACATCAGCAGCACCCGCGCGGTGAGTTCGTCACCGACGGAGCGCAATCGCACCGAGCCTGACGTCTGATACCGGAACAGTTCCTCGTCCCCGACGCTACGGATCGACGACGCCCTCCGACGCGCGCTGAAGGTGGAGGGCAGGTGGAATATGTTCCACGCCCACGTGCCCAGGTAGCTCGCCGGGTGTTTCCAACGCCACAGGAAAAGATTCAGGATCGAATCGAGCAGGCCTACCAGGAGCGACACCGGGATCACCCATGCCAAAGTCAGCCCGCGGTAGGCAATCAGCATCGCCCGGAGCCGACCCGCCCTCTCCGTCCACCCTTCGGCTGCGTGGCAGCGTCCCTGGTGGTAGACCTCCGAGGAGGGAACGATGATCACCCGCGCCCCGGCGAGACGGGCACGCTGGGAAAAGTCGAGACCGGCCGCATCCGGAGGCATCAGCCTGTCGAGGCCTCCGAGGCCGCGGGCGAGGTCGCGCCGGACCAGCATCGACACAGAAGTGACGTATGCAACTTCTCTCACGACGTCGTATTGCTGGAGGTCGACTTCCAGTTCGTCGAGGCCGGTATAAGGCTCGCCGAAGACGTCGGTGGCGCTCCCGATGGCCTCAAGGACGTCTCGGGTGCCGGCCTTGAGCAGCTTGGACGCTCCCAGGCCCGCATGGTGGCGTTCGACTTCCCGGACCAGGGACGCAAGGGCGTCGGGACGCGGCCGGGCGTCTGCATGAAGTATCCAGAGGTAGTCGAAAGAGGGCTCGGTCTCAGACACGGCAATATCGAGGGACGCGGAGAGGTTCATGCCTTCACTGATCCCCGACTCCGCCTCACCAACGATCGTCACATCGATATCACCGTCATATGCTTGCCGCCTTATGGAAGCGAGAGCAGCGACGATGTCGGCGCCGTCAACCGGGGTCACCACAACCCGCACGGCCGGGAGGCGTGTTGGAGTATCCGGACCCGTGTCCGGGTCCGCGGAGAGTTGGCTGACGTCGGTCATTCGGTCCGTCATTCTTAATCGGACCTTCGCCCTGAGCAATATCGAGAAACCATTTTGAAAGTCGTGGAGCTCTCCGGTGGTGTCGGTGGCGCCCGTCTAGCCCGGGGCCTCGACGGGCTGGACAATGTTGATCTGACCATTGTGGTCAATGTCGGCGACGATGAGGACATTCATGGTCTCCACGTCGCACCGGACATCGACACCGTGGTCTACAGCCTGGCGGGGATCGAAGGTCCGCATGGATGGGGGCGGACCGGGGACACCTTTAATGCCAACGACGAAATCGGCGCTCTGGGAAGTGACAACAGCTTCAAGCTAGGCGACCGTGACCTGGCGATGAACATCCTCAGAACCGAAGCGCTGCGCAACGGAACTTCCCTGAGCACCTTCACGTCCAGCGTCACCAAGCATCTCGGCGTCGGCGCGTTGGTGGTACCGGCCACCGATGAAAGACAGCGGACGATTATCGAAACGGACACGGGGGAGGTTCTAGGCTTCCAGGAGTACTTCGTGCTGCGCCAGACCCGGGACACCGTTGCAGCGGTCACATTCGATGGGTCTCCCAGGCCCGCACCGGGTGTTCTCGACGCGATCACCCATGCCGACCTGGTCTTCATCGCACCATCGAACCCTCCCCTCTCCATCTGGCCAATCCTTGCAGTCGCAGGAGTTCGCGAGGCGGTTGCCCGGCACGACAACGTCGTCGCAGTGAGCCCGCTGTTCGGTGGGAAGGCATTGAAAGGACCGGCTGACAGGGTCATGGCCTCACTGGGGTTGCCTTCGGGCAACGCCGGGGTGCTTGCCGCTTATGACGGTCTGGTCAACCGCCTGATCATCGACGCCTCCGACAGGGCCGACATACCTGACCTGGATGGGAAGGTTGCGGTATCAGCCCTGGACACACTGATATCCGATGCAGTTGCTGCCGTGAGGTTCTGTGAGAGGGTGCTCGCCCTGTGAGCCTCCAGGTCATCCCTGTCGAAGGAATCGGCGCCGTGTCCCCCGGCGACGACCTCCTCACTATTCTCACCGGCGCCCTGCGCCCCCACAATCCAGCCGACGGCGACATTGTCGTCGTCACGCACAAGATCGTTTCCAAGGCGGAGGGTCAGGTCGTCGAAATCGAGGGCGACCCCGAGGCGTTCAAACGCGCGCTTGTCGAATCGGAGGCGGTGTCCATAGTGCGACGGCGCGGCGACCTGATCATCGCCGAGACGAAACACGGGCTCATTTGCGCCAATGCCGGCATCGACCGGTCGAACGCTGCGCCCAACACGATGATCCTCCTTCCCGACGACCCGGACCGGTCTGCGAGGAGGCTGAAGCACAGACTCGACCACGAGTTCGGCGCCGACCTGGCGGTGATCATCTCTGACACCTTCGGCCGGCCGTGGCGGCGCGGGCTCACCGATGTGGCAATTGGTGTGGCGGGGATCAAGCCGATCCTCGACCTGAAGGGGACCGAAGACTGGGCGGGTCACCAACTTGACGTCACCGAGGTGGCCGTGGTGGACGAGCTCGCGTCAGCGGCCGACCTGGTGATGGGCAAGGCTTCAGGAATCCCCGTCGCCCTCATCCGCGGCTATCGGCACCAACCAGGCAACGGCTCGGCATCCGACCTGATCCGACCTCCCGCCGAGGACCTGTTCCGGTGATACTGCGAACCTAAGGCGCAGCGTATCAAATGTGATCCGCACGGCATCGAGAAGGAGAAGCGGGCTGAACTGTTCTCTCAGCGACTCATACTTGATAGCTACAGCATTAGGAACGGATTCGAGTCAGGCGCCAGGACGGCCAAGGCCCCAGTAGTCGAGGCCCACTTTGCGGACCTGTTTGGGGTCGAGGAGGTTTCGGGCGTCGACGATGCGATGCCCCCGCATCCGGGAAGCCACTTCGACGAGGTCGACCTCTGCGAACTCGGGCCATTCAGTGGCCACCAGCAGAACATCCGCGCCGTCGACCGCCTCCAACGCCGACGGGGCGATACCGACCATCTCGGTGCTGGCCTCGGGGTCGTAGGCAACCACTTCCGCACCCTCCTCCTGGAGAAGCGCGGCGATGCGCAATGCAGGCGATTCGCGGACATCGTCAGTGCCTGCCTTGAACGCGATTCCCCACATCGCAACCTTTCGCCCGCGGAGCCCTCCACCTGCGGCGAGGCGGACCTTCGCCGCAACGCGACGCCGCTGCTCGTCGTCGGCAACGATCACAGCCCTGAGGAGTTGGAAGTCGTACCCGGCGTCTTCGGCCACGGCGATCAATGCCGAGGTGTCCTTGGGGAAACATGACCCTCCGTAGCCGGGCCCCGGCTGGAGGAAGTGGGGACCGATGCGATGGTCGCTGCCCAGACCCTCGATGACATCGAGGATGTCTGCCCCGACGGCCTCACAGACGTTGGCCAGCGTGTTGACGAACGTGAGACGGGATGCCAGATAGGAGTTGTTGGCGTACTTGATCATCTCCGACGACGTCGGGTCTGTCTTGATGACCAGGGTGTCGAGGCCGGCATAGAGGGAGGCCACGCGATCGGCATCTGCCTCATCCCACGCACCTATGACAATCCGGTCCGGATTCATGAAGTCGGGCACCGCCCGTCCTTCCCGAAGAAACTCGGGGTGGGAGACAATTCGGGCAGGACTGCCAAGGTCTGCAAGCCGCTTCCGCAACGAGGCGACGGTGCCGGGAGGGACCGTCGACTTGACGACGAACAGCCCGTCCTCGCCCAACTGGCCACCAAGCTCGTCGACCACCGAGTAGATGTACGCGAGATTCGCCCGCCCGTCGTCCCCCTGCGGGGTGGGGAGGCAAAGGAAAACCAGCTCGGAGCCTTCCACCGCTGCGACGTTTGAAGCGTGAAACGAAATCATGGCTGCAGATCTGGCCGCATCCAACAACTCGGCGAGGCCTTCTTCGAAGATCGGGACCTCTCCGGCCTCGAGTTGCGCTACCCGGTCGGGATCGGCTTCCCCCAGCCGGACCACGTGGCCGAGATGGGCAAGCCCGCCGGCTGTGACCAGCCCGACATATCCGGCTCCGATGATTGAAACGTTCATAAACCCTCTCACGCTGTGCGGTTGGCTCAGATTAGGCGGCGTCGCTCCCGACGATGACCACAACGTCAACACCGTTATCGACAGAACCTGACACAACTTCACCATATCCGAGCTCGGCGGCGATCAGCGATCCGGCTGCGGACCCTTCGGCGACGAGGATCCTCGTGGTGGGAAGCCGCTCCTCGGAGTCGCCCACACCTACCACCACAAACCCGAGCGATTCGAGGTGCCGGGCCATGTCCCCCGCCGCTCCGGGGACACCGTTGCCGTTGAGAACCTGGATCCGGACCGGCTGCTGGGCAAGCGGCTGGCCGGACGCGAAATTCCGCAGCATGTTCTCCGCTGCGGGCTCGGCGCGGTGGACCACTGAGGCGTTCCCCACGGTCCCTCCCACCACCGGCAGCGTTGCTCCCTCGATGTCTCCGCCGAGAATCCCGCGGAAGTCCCATGCCAGTCGGGCAACCGACGAGCCGGCAAGTCGGGTGTCGATTGTCATGTGCCGGGCCAGCGAGCTTGCGATCTCACCCGCCTCAGGGATCGACGACGGCGACTTCAGAGAGCTCATGATGGCCCGAACAACCTCTTGATGTCTCGCTGTGCGTCCGATGTCGTTGGCGTCGACGCTGACCCACGAACCATTCTGGAGCTCCTGGTATTTTCGGGATCGGGCATAGGCGAGGGCCGTCTTTCCGTCGAGCAGGAGGTTCCCCGCGTCGACGTCGAGCCCTGAAGACGAGTCACGAGCCGGATAAGGGAAGAAGATCTCCACCCCGCCGATCTCGTCGATCATGTCCATGAACCCCACGAAATCGACCTCTACATAGTGGTGGATCTCAACACCGAGGTTCTGTTTGACCGTCTGGACCATCAGGGTCGGGCCTCCGAAGGCGTACGCCGCGTTGATCTTCTCCTGTCCGTGGCCGGGGATGTCGACCCAGAGGTCTCGTGGGATGCTCAGCATCTGAGCGGTTCCGTCCCGACTAACACGGACCAGCATGATGACGTCTCCGCGCTCGCCGCCTGCGGTGCCGAAGTTTTTTAGGTCTTCGAGCCCTTCCCGGGTGTCGCTCCCGATCACGAGAAAGGTGAGATCGCCGGTCGATGCGTCGAGGACATCGCTTACGTCGTCGTCGGTGTCAGCTTCGGCCAGGGCGCCCTGGCCGACGTTCACGAACCAGAGGATGCCGGCAGCGGCGATGTTGGCGAGCACGAGGAAAGTGATCGCTGTGACTTTGAACCAACGAGGTAATCCGCTCTTGGGTGGTGGGTTGTCTTCTCGATGCATCCGTTATCCGACGAATTAGACAGAGGCGGTGTTCCCGCCGGCGACAGTTTCCCAGAACAGCGACCGTACGGGAGGTCAATCGCCGAATCCTGGTTATCCTTTCCAACCAGCCACGGACCCAGGAGGTGTTTCTTGGCTGTTCTCTCCCATGAGGGCACATTTCCGATTCTGTACAGCACATGGCCGCTCCCGATCGGGACCGGGCACCGAAAGGGCTATCTCGCGCGCCCCGACCGGGCGGGAAGATACCCGGTGGTCCTGGTGCTCCCCACTCTCGACGGATTGGGCGGGTTCGAAAAGGATCTCTGCCGGCGCCTCGCCCGCAACGGTTTCGTCGGTCTCGCGGTGGATTTCTATCGAAGATCTGGCGATCCGCTCGACGCATACAACGACTTGAGCGACGGGCGCGCCCTCACCGACCTTGACGAGGTCCACGAGTTCATCATCAGCGAGGACGTCGACTGGGCGCTCGGCGCCGGCGGCCTCGGAATCGTTGGTGCCGACGTCGGCGGACGTTTTGCTCTGATGACCGCGGCCAGGCGCGACTGGGTGCGCTCGGTGGCAGTTGCCTACTCCCCACTCACTGGAGACGAGGAAAGGGAATTCCAGGCGGCTTCGGTGTTGGGAAATCTCCCGATACCCGTTCTCGGCCTCTACGGCGCAAGGGACGAGTTGATCGACCCGGCCTCCGTTGACGAGGCACAGTCGAGGAACGAATCCGGACAATGGCTCCTGTACGAAAACGCCGGCCACGGATTCCTCGATGTGGAGGACCCCAACTATGAGCCCTCGGCCGCGGACGATGCCTGGGCGCGCATTCTTGCGTTCTTCAAAGGAACCCTCCCCGAGCCCGAGGTCATCGACCTGGGTTAGGTGCGCACCACTACTGGTGGGCGCGGACGTGGCGGACCGCGCCAGCGTGGATCTCCTCGATACCGGACACAGTCTTCACCAGCAGGGCGCCGCTCTCGCTTATTCCCTCGGCGATGCCTTCGCCATTCGGCTCCCAGGTGATGCTTCGGCCCAGAGTCGCACAGGCCTTCCGGTATTCATCGACGCTCCAACCTTCGGCTTCGATCTGCGCCATCAGCTCGGCGACCCATAACGCCCCGATCTCACGATGGGCTTCCCCACCGGGGTCCTGGTCCAAGACAGCCCCAACTCCTTCCGGAGCTTCAGCCCAGAAGAGGTTGAGGCCCAGTCCCGCCACCACGACTCTGTCGCTTCGCTCGACCAGGATGCCGCCGACCTTTGTCTCCGCCTTCATCACATCGTTTGGCCACTTGAGGACTGGCCCATTTTTCAGGGCCCTCACTGCGGCGACGCCGGCCATCAGCGAGAACGGCCGGCGGTCTTCGTCGTCTGCCGGCCACGCCAGAGACACCGCCAGGGCACGATCGGCGTTGTCCCAGCGCGAACCGGATCGCCCCCGCCCATCGCTCTGACCGGAGGCGATGACTGCGACAGGCAGCGACTCGACTCTCTCCGTGGCCAAATCCTGGGTTGATGGGACGTCGCTGGTGAATATCTGCAAATAGGGTGTAGCCATAATGTTCTAGGTCGAGTCGAAGTAAGGATACGGAGAAGTCGTGGGCACCGAAGCGCGGATCGAACATCTCAGAGAACTGCGGGAGGAAGCCCTCCACGCTGGATCGCAACGGGCCATCGCCCGCCAGCACGAACAGGGCAAGCTGACCGCGCGGGAACGGATTGAAGCGCTCCTCGACAAAGACTCGTTCCAGGAGATCGACCAGTTCGTCCGCCACCAGTCCTCGGGCTTCGGCATCGAGTCGAAGCGGCCCCTGGGTGATGCTGTCATCACCGGGCACGGGACCATCGACGGGCGTCCCGTGTTTCTCTTCGCCGAGGACTTCACTGTCTTCGGAGGCAGCCTTGGCAAAGTCGTCGCCGACAAGATCTGCAAGGTGCTCGACATGGCCCTCGATACCGGCACACCCGTCATCGGGATCAAAGACTCCGGAGGGGCAAGGATCCAGGAAGGAGTCGGCGCCCTCGACGGCTACGGGCGGATCTTCGAGCGAAACGTCCGGGCCTCTGGCGTGATTCCTCAGATCTCACTGATCATGGGCCCTTGCGCTGGTGGAGCCGTCTACTCCCCCGCCCTCACCGACTTCGTTTTCCAGGTCGAGGGAACCAGCCATATGTTCATTACCGGCCCGGACGTGATCAAGACGGTGACAGGCGAAGAGGTGACGATGGAGGACCTCGGCGGTGCCCATGCCCATGCATCCAAGTCGGGGGTGACCCACTTCGTCTACTCCAACGGAGAGGAAGCTCTCGAAGCTGCCCGCTACCTGCTCTCCTATTTGCCACAGAACAACCAGGAGATGCCTCCTTACTTTGCGCCAACCGATCGACCGGACCGGGTCGACGACTCACTCGACGCCGTGATTCCGGACTCGTCGAACCAGCCCTACGACATGCTGGACGTCATCGAAACCATCGCCGACGAAGGAGAGTTCTTCGAGGTCCACGAGCAGTGGGCGAAGAACATCATCGTCGGTTTCGGGCGCCTCGACGGCCATGCCATCGGGATCGTCGCCAACCAGCCTGCGTTCCTCGCAGGGACACTCGACATCTCCGCTTCGGAGAAAGCAGCAAGGTTCGTCAGGTTCTGCGACGCCTTCAATATCCCCCTCATCACCTTCGTCGACGTACCGGGTTTCCTACCTGGAGTCGACCAGGAGCACGGCGGGATCATTCGCCATGGAGCCAAACTCCTCTATGCCTATTGCGAGGCTACGGTGCCGAGAATCAGCGTCATCACCCGGAAAGCTTATGGAGGGGCCTATCTGGTGATGAACGCCCGCGGGATCCGGGCCGACCTCGTTTACGCGTGGCCCTCGGCGGAGATTGCGGTGATGGGCGCCCAGGGCGCGGTGAACATCATCCACCGTGGCGAACTCACCGGTGCCGACGACCCCGACGCCAAGCGGAAAGAACTCGTCGACGACTACGAAGCCAAATTCAACAATCCTTATGTTGCCTCCGAATTGGGACTCGTCGACGAAGTCATCGAGCCCCGGCAGACCAGAGCGAAGCTGATCAAAGCCATGAACCTCCTCCGGACCAAGCGAGAGACCCTTCCTCCCAAGAAACACGGGAACGGGCCCCAATGAGACAGGTGAGCCAGCAATGAAGTCGTTGCTGGTAGCCAACCGTGGCGAGATCGCCGTCCGCGTGATCCGAACCGCTCAGGAGATGGGAATCCGGACCATCGCCATCTACTCCGAGCTCGACCGCGACGCCCTCCACGTCCAGCTCGCCGACGAGGCATGGAACGTCGGTCCTGCCCCGGCTGCGGAGAGCTACCTCAATCAGCCGAGGGTGCTTCAGGTCGCCCATGAGTCGGGTGCAGAAGCAGTCCATCCCGGATACGGGTTCCTCTCCGAGAACGCAGGGTTTGCCGCAGCGGTGGCCGACGCCGGCCTGATCTGGGTGGGCCCACCGGCGTCGGCGATCGAGGCGATGGGCGACAAGATCACTTCCCGGCGCAACGCCGAAGCTTTCGGAGTCCCGACAGTGCCCGGAGTCACCCAATCGGTCAACTCGGTGGAGCAAGTGCGCAAGCTCGCGTCCGAGTTCGGCTACCCGATAGCAATCAAGGCCGCCCACGGTGGCGGCGGCAAAGGCCTGCGGGTGGTCCGGGACGATGACGGTATCGAGGATGGCTTCGAGGGAGCACGGCGCGAGGCTGACGCTTACTTCGGCAACGCCTCCGTATACGTCGAGAAGTATCTGGAGAAGCCGAGGCACATCGAGGGCCAGATCCTCTTCGACACCCACGGCAACGGGCTGTTCCTCGGGGAGAGAGACTGCTCCGTGCAGCGCCGGCATCAGAAGTTGATCGAGGAGACCCCCGCCCCGGGGATAACCGACCGGCAGCGAAAGGCGCTGGGAAAGGCTGCCCTCGCCGCTGGCAGGTCGTGTGACTACGTGAACGCGGGGACCGTCGAGTTTCTCCTCGACCGGGATGGCGACTTCTACTTCCTCGAGATGAACACCCGGCTCCAGGTGGAGCACACAGTCACCGAAATGGTCACCGGGATCGATCTGGTCGAATGGCAGCTGCGAATTGCGCGCGGGGAAGCGCTCAGCATCGACCGGGTCTCACCACGCGGGCACGCCATCGAGTTCAGGATCAACGCCGAAGACCCGTTCAACAACTACCTGCCGTCGCCCGGCCAGGTTGTCGAATGGGAGGAGCCGGCCGGTCCAGGGGTACGGGTCGACTCCTGGGTCAAGCCCCAGACCTCCGTCACCCAGTACTACGACAACCTCATGGCAAAGCTGGTCGTTTGGGGGTCTGACCGGACCGCTGCAATCAACCGGGGAAGACGAGCCCTCAACGAGTTCAAGGTGCAGGGGGTGGCCACCACCATCCCCGCCCATCTCGCCGTTCTCGACCACCCCGACTTCATCGCCGGTGAGCACCACACCAAGTGGATGGAGGAGACGGTGGTAATCCCGGCTCCCGCCCCGGGATCGGCTCCATCGCTGCCCGAGGACGAGGCTCTCAACCGGCGGGACATCACGGTCGAGGTGGGAGGCCGCAGGTTCTCGGTTGCCTACTGGGCGCCCGAGCCTTCTGCCGGTGGCGCCAGCGGGGTCAAGAGACGGCGCCCGAAGTTGACCCCCAACTCCGGAGCGGCCAATTCCGATGGGGTGATCACCGCACCGATGCAGGGGACCATCGTCAAAGTCCACGTCAAAGCCGGCTCGTCGGTGAAGGCCGGAGACGCGCTCTGTGTCCTTGAAGCCATGAAGATGGAGAACGAAGTCTCCACTCCCAACGGGGGCGAAGTCGTCGATCTCAGAGTCGAGCCCGGGGATACGGTCTCCCCGGGCCAGGTCATCGCGATCATCAAATAGCCGGCCTGGCCGTCGCAATGGATGGGAATCGACTGCAGACGGCCAGTCCGAACCTTGTTCAGCCGCTCTTCGACTCGATCTCGACATCCAGTTCGCCGTGGTCGGCTTTGACCCGGATGCTGGCTTCGGCGTCGCCCTTCTCGAATTCGACTTCGATGTCGTCGGCGCGGTTCTTCTCGACCGTGTAGGTCCAGCCCGCGTTGGGGTCAACCGAAGCCAGGGACATCGCACCGTTGGTCACCTTTATGGTCACGCTCCCGGCGGTGGCCACCTGGTATTGATACGTTCCGTCGGGGACGGGGATGTCGCTGTCATCGAACGACGTGGATGTTGTGTCGTCGATGGTGGTGGACGTGCTCGACGAGCTGTTGATGGTCGTCGGCGTGCTCGACCCGATCGATGTCGACGTAGAGCCTGCACCGAGGGACGTTGATGTGCTGTCCCCGGCTGTGCTGCTTGTCGAGCCGCCCGCCGTCGTCGATGTCGAATCGGTTGCTATCGAACTCGCTACAACCGACGACGAAGTGGTGGAATTCGCGGCGTCACTGGACGCCCACGCCACCCCGACCACGACAAGACCTGCAGCAACCGCGGTCACAATCCCGAGCATTTTCCTGAGCATTTCTGGTACCTCCTTTGGCACACCACCACTTTCGGAGATATCTGCTCAAGCCCGCTTCAGCAGCCCCTCAAGGTTCCCTCAAGCCAACCAATTGTTCCCCCGGAGGCGGAAGCCGAACGGGGGAAAGGTTCCTGCACCCGCCGCCAGGCGGGTGGAGGTAAGGGGGCATGAGACTCTCCAAGTTGAGATCTGACGCGCCCTCAGCGACTTGCACTCCGTTGGTGGGTACGCCCCACCCTCCCGGCTCCTTCGTCGCCGGCGCTCCCTCCTTAAGCGGAGGGAGAGACGCGGGTGAGATAGTCCGTCTACTCGGCGGCGTCTGTGATGGCTTCAGTCATCGAGGGGTGGACCATCAGCGTGTTGACCAGGGTGTTGGTGGTGACGCCTGCTTGGACCGCAAGTGCGACCACGCCGATCAACTCCGAGGCGCGGTGACCGACGATGGTCCCGCCCAACACCACACCGGTGGCGGGGTCGGAGATCACCTTCACAAATCCACGTGTGTAGAACTGGAGGACCGAGCGGGCGTTGGAAGCGAAGGGGACCTTGGTGGTACGCACCTTGCGGCCTTGGGCGGCGGCATCTACTTCGGCGAGGCCTACCGACGCAATCTCCGGCTCGGTGAAGATGGCTTCAGCCACTTTGTCGTAGTCGAGCGGTTCCACCGGGAGACCCAGAGCATGGCGGGCGATCTTGCGGCCCTGCATCGAGGCCACCGAGCTCAGCGGCATCTGGCCTGTCACGTCGCCTGCTGCATAAATATGCGGGACCGACGTCCGCTGATACTCGTCGACAGTGACATAACCGTGGTCCGACTCGATGCCGGCTGCCTCAAGCCCCAGGCCATCGGTGAGTGGGACGGATCCGACTGCCAGCAATGCGTGTGAGCCACGGATGACCCGGCCGTCGTTGCAGACAACCATGACCTCGTCGCCTTCGACTTCGATCCTTTCAGCTCGTGCGCCGATGACGAGCTTCACTCCCCGTTCGATAAATCCCTCTTCGAGCACAGCTGCCACTTCGGCGTCGCGGTGGGGAAGGATCTGCTGGCGGGAGACGACAAGGCTGACCTTCGAGCCGATGCTCTCGAAGATGTGCACGAACTCGACGCCGGTCACGCCCGAGCCGATCACCACCAGGTGCTCGGGGATCAGACCCAGGTCGTAGCAGTGGCGGGTGGTGAGAACCTTCTTCCCGTCCACCGGCGCCCATTCGGGAACACGCGGTGCCGAGCCGGTCGAGATCATCGCATTGTCGAATTCGATCGAGGCGACCGCTCCGTCCGGTCCTGTTATCTCGGCCGAGTTGGTACCGGTGAAACGGCCGAAACCCTCGATCGTCCGTACATCCTGGGATGCCAGCATCCTGACCCAGTTGTGATGGATGTCCTCGGTGATGTCCTTGATCCTCGAGGAGAGGACGTCGGTGTCCACCTTCCCGGGATCGGTGACCAGTCCCAGTTTTGCCGCGTTCCTCACCGAGGTGTGGCGTAATGCGCTGGCGGCCATGGTCTTCGACGGGATGCAATCCCAGAGATGGGCGGCACCGCCGATGAGATCCTTCTCGACCAGGGTTACGGTTGCCCCTTTGGCTGCGGCGGTGGTTGCCGCCTGGGTACCCGCCGGGCCGCCACCGATTATCAGGAGATGTGTTTTTGATCGCTTCATACGCAGGTTGGGACGCTAGTGGTCTGGCGGTCAAATAGGGCGCGCGTAGCTCCGAGCCATCGAGTTCATCTGACAAGGAGGAGCGCGCAGTCGCAGCGGGGGCTAGCCGCACCAGCGTGTTGTCGCTGCATCAGCCAGGTCGGAACACACCGAAGACCCCGCGGAGAGCGTCGGAGACCTCACCTACCGTGGCACCGGCCTGTAGCGCATCCTTCATCGGAGGAAGCAGGTTGTCGGACGTCGCAGCTGTGCTCGTCAGCGTCTCGATCGCCGACTCGACCACAGCAGCGTTGCGCTGCTCACGCCAGTGCCGGGTGCGTTCGATTTGCGCCGCTTCTAGTTCGGGGTCGACGTCGAGAACCGGTATCTGCGCCTCCGTCGCACTCGCGAATCTGTTCATCCCGACGACCACGCTGGACCCGTCAGACTGCCGTTTCGCCTCCTGGTAGGCGGCCTCCTCGATCTCTCCCTGCATCCAGCCGTCTTCGATCGCCTGAACCGCTCCACCCATTCCCTCGATGCGGTCGATCAACTCGTCAGCCAGCGCTACCAGTTCATCGGTCAGGGCTTCAACGAAGTACGAGCCCGCAAGCGGGTCAACGGTGTCGGCAACCCCTGATTCGTTGGCGATGACCTGCTGGGTGCGGAGGGCAACGAGGGCTGACCCGTCGGTCGGCAATCCGAGAGCCTCGTCGTAGGCATTCGTGTGCAGCGACTGGGTGCCGCCGAGGACAGCGGCTAGGGCCTGCAATGTGGTGCGGACGATGTTGTTCAGCGGCTGTTGGGCGGTGAGGGTCGAGCCGGCCGTCTGGACGTGGAATCTCATTGCCTCAGTCTTCGGGTCTTTCGCCCCCATCCCCCTCATCCGCCTCGCCCAGATCCTCCGTGCGGCGCGGAACTTGGCGGCCTCCTCGAACAGGTTGCTGTGACCGTTCCAGAAGAAGGAGAGCCGGGGGCCGAAGTCGTCGAGGTCGAGGCCCGCCCCGCGCGCCGCCGACACGTATGCCAGGCCGTTGGCAATCGTGAACGCAAGCTCCTGGGCTGCCGTCGAACCCGCCTCGCGGATGTGATAGCCACTGATCGAGATCGTGTTCCAATTCGGGAGGTGCTCGTTGGCGTAGGCGAAGAGGTCGGTGACCAAGCGCAGGGAGGGCCGGGGAGGATAGATGTAAGTACCCCTCGCCACGTACTCCTTGAGGATGTCGTTCTGGACCGTTCCCCGCAGTGAGATTGCAGCCACACCCTGTTCTTCGGCAACGAGCTCATATAGGAGAAGCAACACCGCTGCGGTGGAATTGATCGTCATCGAGGTGGAGACCTCCCCGAGGGGGATCCCCTCGAGCAGGGTCCGCATGTCGTCCAGGGTGTCGATTGCCACGCCGACTTTGCCGACTTCACCCGCCGAGAGTTCGTGGTCGGAGTCGAGCCCCATCTGGGTGGGAAGATCGAAAGCGACGCTGAGCCCGGTCTGGCCGGCCTCCAACAGCGAGTGGAACCTGCGGTTGGTCTCCCCTGCCGTGCCGAAACCGGCGTACTGGCGCATCGTCCACAGCCGACCCCGGTACATCGATGGGTAAGGGCCGCGCGTGTAGGGGAACTCCCCCGGGGATTCGGGTTGGTGCGACAGAGGCAGGTCGGTGTAGACCTGCTGAATCTCGATGTTGCTGGTGGTGATCCGGGGTTTATTCATGCCGGGCTGTATCCTTACAGAAGTCAACCGGATGGTAGGTCGGGAACTTGCTGGCCGCCGGTGACGTCAATCCCTCAGATGGCAAAAAAGTCCCTCATCCATCAGATAGAGGCTCGCGAAAGGCGCGGACGTTGGTTCGGTGCTTTCGCCACTCTCCTCTCCATGTCACTCCTGCTCTCGGGCTGGGTGGGGCTTTTCGCGTTCCTGGGGGCAAACTCGGCATACGGGACCTTCGAGGACGTGACCGCGGATTGGGTTCCTGACACCCGGTCGATGCAGCTGACGCTCCCTGACCTGAGCCGTACCAGTGAGATCTATGCAGATTCGGGTGAGCTCCTTGCCGAGCTCCACGACGGCCGGAATTCCGAGCCGATCCCCTTCAGCGCCATCCCCCAGGTGATGGTCAACGCGATACTCGCCGCCGAGGACAGCGAATTCTTCGAGCACGAGGGTGTCGACTTCTCGGCGATTTTCTCCGCAGCCATTGACAACATCCTGTACGACACAACCCGGGGCGGCTCCACCATCACCCAGCAGGTGGTCAAGAACGCCTTCGTCGGTTCGGAGAACACGATTCGACGAAAAGTCACCGAGGCCTTTGTCTCGGCTGAAGTCGAACGCCGGTTCTCCAAGGAGCGAATTCTCGAGTTCTACATGAACTCTGTCTACTTCGGCGGCGGGGCCTACGGGGTGAAGACCGCTGCGGAGGAATTCTTCAACAAGAATCTGAACGACATCGAAGTCCACGAGGCTGCCACTCTGGCCGTTCTGGTCCGGAACCCGTCTCTGTACAACCCGAGGACCAGCCCGGAGATCACACTCGAACGCCGTGACAATGTCATCGACCAGATGGTGGGTAACGGTTGGATCACCGAAGACGTGGCCACTGTCGCCAAGGCTCAGGCGATCGACGTCGTCGACACCCCGCTCCGGCGCGGTCAGGCAGACCATGTGGTTGCGGAAGTGAAACGCCAGCTGCTCAACGACCGTCAATTCGACTTTCTCGGCGAGACCAACGAGGAGCGGAAGATCGCCATCTTCGGCTGCCCGGCCGACGACGTCGCTTGCGAAGGGGGTGGCGGCTATCAGATCTTCACCACCATCGACCTCCGCCTGCAGCAGAAGGCCAACGAGATATTGCAGACCTGGCTTCCTTTGCCCGCCTACGAGGAAAACCTTGCCGCCTGCCGTGAGATCTACCCCGAGGAGACCGACGAGTTCCTCGCCACTTATTCGCTCACCCACTCCTGCTCGCCGACCGGGGCGCTGACCATGGTCGACAACCACACCGGTGCGGTCAAGGTGATGGCCTCGGGTCTTCCGTTCGAGTTCTCCCAGTTCGACCTCGCAGTACAGGGCCGGCGGAACCCCGGCTCCTCTTTCAAACCGTTCGCACTGGTTGCCGCTCTCGAGCAGGGATACACGCTGGGCCATTCCTGGAGCGGGGCGAGCCCGATCAAGATCGAATGTGAATTCGTCTGCTCCCCCGATGGCACCAACATCTGGACGGTCACGAACGCGGGTAGCTCACTAGGGGTGATCACGCTGGAACAGGCCACCGCAAGCTCGGTGAATGCGGTATATGCCCAGGTGTCGAACGAGGTAGGCCCCCCGGCGATCGTCGACGTGGCGCGGCGGATGGGAATCACCGAGTCGTCCCTGAATCCGGTGCTCTCCATCGTGCTCGGCACCTCCGAGGTGTCCACCCTCGAGATGGCCAGTGCCTACTCAAACTTCGCCACCAATGGACTACACGCCGACGACTACCTGATCGCAAGGATCGTCGACGCCGACGGGAATGTGGTCTATGAGGTGGAAGAGGAGAAGGTTCAAGTCGCAGACCCGGCGATCTTCAGTGCGGCCCATCGCGCTCTCGCCCAGGTACCCACCTCCTCAGGCACCGCACCACGGGCAGACATCGGCAGGCCCCAGGGCGGGAAGACCGGAACTCACCAGAGCTACCTCGACGCCTGGTATGTCGGCTACACCCCCGAGTACAGCACGGCGGTCTGGGTCGGTTACGAGTCGAAACAGGTCCCGCTCACCAACGTCGTCATCAACGGCCAGCAATACAGCCGGGTCTTCGGCGGTTCGGTGCCGGCGCCGATTTGGGCCGAGTTCATGAGCTTTGTCCTCGACGGCCTGCCAGAAATCCCCTTCCCGGACGAACCGGCCAATATCGAGGACTACCTGATTCCTCCACAGACGATCGTCCCGTCGGTGGTCGGACTCGATCGCAATGAAGCCGTCAGCAGGCTCAAGGACGCCAAGCTCAACCCATCCGTCACAGAGGTCCCGTCCCTGGAGCCCGCGGGGCAGGTCGTGGCTCAGTCTCGCGCCCCGGGCGCAAGCGTTCCCGAAGGCTCGGGCATCGGGATCAGTGTCTCGAATGGGGTGGCGCCAACCGGGCAGATGCCCAGCTTCGTGGGAATGACTGTCGACGAAGCTCTCGAAGCCGCGCGCGTATTCGAGGAGTCCACCGGAGTGAAGCTGAGTGTGTTCGCTGAAACCACTGTCACCACCGACGCGAACCTGGTGGGCCGTGTCGTCTCACAGACGCCAGCCGCTGGCGCCAACCTGACCGGCACGGGAACCGTGACGATCTACATCGGCGAACTCGATCCAGATTCGGGTTAGCGCCAACTACACCACCATCCCCGCCGACTCTACGTATTCTTTTCGCGTCCTAGCTCACGCCACTTGACGCTCGTTAACGTTCTTCTGTAGAACACTATCTATGAAGACAGAAGCGCTTTCGGTTAACGGTGTTGCTCGTCCTCCAGTCAAAGACGCTGTGTCGGCCGGGAGCGCTTCTGTCCGAGCGACCGCCCGGATCCGCCCATTCGTTCCGGTCGAACTGGTGGAAGGCGATGGGCCATTTCCGGCGTCCCACCCGTACATTCGGAGATTCTGGGTAGCAGCACTTGGTTCGGGTGCCATCGCAGAGCTGCTCCGCCTGGTCCGGGCAGCCGAAAAGGGGGAGGAGGTGCGGCTACCCAGATACCTGCCGCAACTCCTCCGCGCCGACCTGGTGACGGTGACGTCGAACGGGATCAGAGTCGGCAACAGGTTCCCTGCAGTCCCCCGTGAGCTCCGCTGGAGGTTCCCGCCATCCCTGGCCGGAGAGCACAGCCGTTGGATCCAGCACCCGTCGATCCGCCAGCAGCCAGAAAGCTCATAAGTCGAATCCACCGGAGCCGACGGGCTAGGAACCGTGTAGCACGCCGTGCTACAATGGGAGGGTGCGCGAGATAACACAACGAGAGCTCAGGAACGAGAGCGGGAAGATCATGCGGGAAGTCGACAGCGGCGAGAGCTTCATCATCACCCGCAACGGGGTTCCGGTTGGCGAGCTAACTCCGCTGCATCGGCATCGATTTCTTCAGGCCGAAAAAGCACTCGCCGTTTTCCGCAACGCTCCACCTATCGACAGAGCACGATTCCAGGCAGATCTCGACGCCATTGCGGATCAAGCTACGGTGCCCCGTGCCTGAAAGGTTCCCAAGAGGCATTCTCGACACTTCGGTGCTGATTGATCTGGAAAAGCTCGATGCGTCCGTACTACCCGTCGAGGTCGCGATCAGTTCGATCACAATGGCAGAACTCTCGGCCGGACCCCATGCGACCGATGACCCGGCCGAACGAAGCAAGCGGCTGGACCGGCTGCAACGCGTCGAAGCAGTCTTTGACCCGCTGCCGTTCGATATCGAGGCAGCGCGCGCTTATGGCAGGGTATTCGCCGCCGCGATGGCTGCGGGGCGGAAGGCCCGTGGACAACGGGCCGTCGACCTGCTCATCGCCGCCGCCGCCCTGTCCGCCGGGCTACCACTGTTCACCCGGAACGGAGAAGACTTCGCCGCTCTGGTCGAACTGGTGGAAATCGTCGTCGTCTAGGTGTGTCCGCCCAACGCTCGCGTCTCTCCCTCCGCTGGCGGAGGGAGTACCTCCGACCGTTAGGTCGGAGGGGAGGGTAGGGCGTTCCCACCAACGCTGCTTGGGCTCCCAGCCCGAGGAGACCTCCTCCGCTATTTGCGGGCAGCCAGAAACCACATGAACAAGAGGGCAACCGATTCGCCGCTGGCGAAGCCCACCGCCACGCGCAGGTCAGGTTCGGGGCGGTAGATCGCCATTACGAGCAAGGCGACCATCAGGCCGATGAACCAGGCGATGGCGAGCCTTGCGGTGCGTCCTTCGGCCACCAGAACCTGTCCGGCGATCTGGGCCGCTGCTGCTGCCATGACCCCACCGGCAGCAAGCGCGGCCACTGTCCTCTTCGGGATGAATTCCTCGTTGTAGAGAAGGCCAACCACTTCGGGACCAACCAGCCATCCGACGAGCGCACCCATCAGAGCCAGCAGCACCCCGGCGGAAACCACCAATCCGGCGATTCGAGCCAGACGACCACGGTCGGTACCGCCAGTGAGGCCGACCAGGTAGGGCAGAATCCGGCCCTGCAGGGCGAAGATGAGGGTAAGCGGAGCTCGATACAGGGTGAAGGTTACGAATATCACCGACACCAGCGAGGCGGGAGCGCCGAAGAGGGCAGCAGCAATTGGGGCCCCGCCCAACAGGAGTTGAGAAGATGTCGACCCGCCGACGTATCCGCCGAGGAAGCGAAAAGCTGGAGCTGGCGGTGCATCCGAATCTCCTTCATCACTCCGCCACCAACGCATGCCAAGCACTGAGAAGCCGCCCAAAACCATGGCCCAGCCCAGTGACTCTGCTGTCGCGAACAACTGGATCGCAACAATCCCTGCCACCAGGCGGACCGCCGTTTCGATGACAAGCACCCAGCCGACGTCGGCGAATCGTCTCCGTCCTGCGAGGACCCCCTTTCCAAAGAACAACAAGGCGTACCCGGTGACGAGCAGAGCGACCTGGATTACGTATTGCCAGCTCCCCTCGAACAGTGTCTCCCTGGTGACAGTGACGAAGAGAACTGCCACAACAGCAGCAGCCACTGCGAACCAGAGGCTGGCCCGCACGGCATTCGGAATAGCCCTACGCCCGGACGCAACCTCCCGGGTCACGTATTGCTCGATGGGGACCAGAGAGATCGTGGCGAGGATGAAGAATGCAGTCCACAGCAAACTGATCGGTGCGAACGCCTCCGAGCCGATGGTGTTGGCCCCGATCACCTGGAAGAGATAGGCGCCAACCGCCCCGATCAGCCCACCGCTGATCATGAAAGTGGTCCCAGGAGCCCTGAATCCGCGCGGGTTGGCCTCGAGCATCGTGTCGGTCATCTCGCACCGCGGCCGGTGAGGACGATCAGAAAAGACCTCGCCAGCACCCGCAGATCGAAGACGGGAGACATGTGTTTGACGTAGTAGAGGTCGTAAGTCAGCTTTTCCATTGTGTCGGCATGATCATCGGCATATCCGTAGCTGACCTGAGCCCAGCCGGTGATCCCGGGCCGGATCAGATGCCGGTGCTCGTAGAAGGGAATCTGCTTTCGAAAAGCCCGAACAAATGGTATCTGCTCCGCCCTGGGCCCGACCAGGCTCATGTCCCCTTTCAGGACGTTCACCAATTGGGGGATCTCGTCGAGCCGAGACTTTCTGAGGAACCCGCCACCCCTGATGAACCTTTCGTCGTTCTCTTCGGCAAACCGTGGTCCGCCATCCTCGGCGTCGAGGTCCATCGTACGGAACTTGAGCATCGTGAAAGGTTGGCCGCCGTGGCCGATACGTCTCTGCTTGAAGATTGCGGGGCCAGGAGACGCAATTCTCACGAAGGCCCAGACCCCAAGCCCGAGAGCCAGCCAAATCGGAGCCAGCACGACGGTTGTCACCACATCGAAAACCCTCTTGCCCGGCAGCCACGGCGCAACCTCGAGAAGGGGGGCGGAAATCTCCCATCCCTCGGCCAGATGCACCAATGGGACCCGGCCAACGTGCTCCTCATAGACGGAGACGAAGGGTTTGACTATGTATCCGGCGATGTCACAGGACGAGACGAACTGGGCGACCCGCTCGGAGAGCACCGCCCGAAGGTCGACTGCGATGGTGACACTGCGATCGGGGAGCTCGAT
>JBHJOQ010000102.1:0-21372 GCA_050329555.1 Acidimicrobiia bacterium
GGGCCCCCCGCTGAGAGCCTCGAAGGACCCGAAGCGGAGCCGGCCGCTCCCGAGGTGACGATCGAGATCCCCGATGAGAGCCCCGCCGAGAGAGTGCCCGCCGCCGCAACCACAATCGCGCGGGCTCCCGGCCCGACCGAAGTCACGGCAGCGGAGGCGGCCAACCTTCCGGTCGTGATCACTGTCCCCACCAGCGGGATCAAGGAGCGCACCAATTTCGCCGTACCGAAGTGGCTCGCGGTGACCTTCTTCATTGCCCCGCTGATTGCGCTCTTTTCCCTGGGAGGCTCGGCAACCGGGGAATGCGGGACCGCCACCGAGCTGGAGACCAACGTCATCACCGGGGAGATCGTCAACTGCGACGGGTCGGAGTTCACCGGTTCGGCCGTCGGCGGCGGCGGGATCGACTTCATCGCGCTCGGCGAGGCGATCTACCAGGGTGGCGAGGTGAGCGGTGTCAACTGCGCGGGCTGTCACGGGGCCGGCGGTGGTGGCGGTGCCGGACCGGCGCTCAACGCCGTGCTCCGCGTCTTTGGTTCGTGTGCCGACCACACCGAGTGGGTGGCACTGGCCACTCCCGGGCTCCAGGCGGCCGGACGGTCCACTTACGGTGACACCAACAAGCCTCTCGGCGGTTTCGGCGCACCCATGCCCGGGTTCGGTTCTTCGCTGAGTGACGAGCAAATCGCCGCAGTCAGTGCCTTCGAGCGGGTCAGGTTTGGGGGCCAGGACCCGGAGGCTGCGCTGAGCGATTGCGGACTGGTCGAGGACCCGGAGGATGGTGAGGCCGGAGAAGGTACCGGGGAGGATGGCGCGGACGTCGAACCACCGCCCGACACCACCGACACCGAGACCGACGGAGACATGACCGATGGAGAAGGCGGAGGGGAAACCGGTTCCGAAGGCGACGGCGCTTAGCCTCTCGAGCGCCGCAGGATCCGCAGAGCTCTGCGCAAAGACCGTCTCTCGAAACGACCCTCTGCGATCACCTCTTCGTCGTCGGTGATCAAGACCGGGACCCGGTGCCCAAACCGATTTCGGAGGTCGTCGGAAGCGTCCACATCGAGATCCTGGACTGTCCCGCCATACCTGGCGACCTCGGCCATCACCAGCGGCCTCGCCCCGTCACAAAGCGGGCACTGACTCCTGGTCAGGAATTGAACCGTGAATTTACTCAAGGGATCACTATCTGTAGTCGATAATCGGTTTGCATGTGATGGAGGGCGGTCGTTTTCCCCTCATACCACGGGCACGTTCTGCCTAGGTGTGATGGATAGCCTCCCAGCCCGCCCCACGGTAACGACCTCCTCCTGCATGTAGTTGGGGCCCTCGACTTGTCGGGGGCCCCAGCTCATTTTCGGAGCTCATTTTCGGAGCACATCTCCGGCCACCCCGACAGAGGGGGTACTCTCGCCAATCAACCGAGGAGAGACTCTGCGACCGGCCACAGCAATCATCATCGTCATCCTGCTCGTCATCATCGCCGCCGCCGGGATCTTTCAGCTGGTCCAAATCCTCAACACGCGCTGAATCTCACATTCACTCCCGTTACAATTCGCAGCTCTTCTGCCGCATTCCCCCCGTTGATCGCAATCGCAATCAGGCCAGCCGAGTCGACATGCAGCAGAGTCGACCCTTCCGAGGCATCGGAGTATGCGCCGACCCACGGAACTCGATGGGTCGTCGCCCCGATGCTCACCGAGACGTCAGCTCCCGGGGCGACACCAAGAAGGGCGAGGTCTTCGGGGCCTACGTTCGTCTCCGCATTCCCGAAGCGGTCCACCCACCAGCACTGACCCGAGATGACGCCGTTCTCGACCTCGGGAAGCGGCAGCAGCATCGGGGAAACTTCGTTGCCGTCGACCACAGGGCCCAGATCGTCGATCGCCGCCTCGCCCGACGCCAGCAGACCCGCCGCCGGAGCGAAGATGTCCCGTCCGTGGAACGTGGAGCCGGGTGAGGGGATCATTGCCTCGGGATTCTCGATCGAGACGATTTTGGAGGCGCCCCCGACCAGCGCCACCGCCGGCGAAAGGAGGCCATTGTCGGGCCCGACGAAGAATCCCCAATTCGTCTCCAGGGCGAGCGCCTTCCTTTGCGACCCCACGCCAGGGTCGACGATCATCAGAGCTACGCCGTCGGGCAGGTACTGGATCGCCCGGGTCATGGCCAGGGCGCCGCCGCGGATGTCTCCGCGCGCCACTCCGTGGGTCACGTCGATGACCGGCGAGTGCGGCGCCAACTTGGCCAGCACCCCGTGGACAACTCCGACGAATTCGTCCTCGAGGCCGAAGTCGGAGAGAAAGCTGATAGGCAAGGTCATCAGCAAGAACCGTAGTGGCAAGTCGGCACGGCACCCCTATATTGCCGGTATGGCGGATCAGACATATGAGAATCTCGCCAGGGATATCGCCCGGACCCACGTATCGATGCTCCTGGGCGGGGTCGATACCGGCAAGACCACCCTCGGGCTCATGGCCGCCCGCATTGCGGTCAACGAGGGGCGGACGGTGGCGTACGTCGACGCCGACGTGGGCAACACGACCGTAGGCCCCCCGGCCTGCATCGGGCTTAAACTGATCCGGACGATCGACGACCTCGACGACATTGCGACCCCCGACCAGTTGCACTTCGTCGGCACCATCAGTCCGTCCCGCCTGGTGCTCCAGCAAGTGGTCGCCACTGCAGCCCTCGCCGATCGGGCCCGGAGTCTGGCGGACCACGTGATTATCGACACCACAGCCGTCGTGTCCGGCGTGGCCGGCGAGACTCTCAAGTACCACAAGGCCGAGCTGTGCCGTCCCGACCGGGTCGTGGCCTTACAGCGCGGCGGGGAGATGGAACCGGTGGTGGGAATGCTGCGCCGCTTCCTCGGTGTCGAAGTCCTGGTCGCGCCCAGCGACCCCAACGTCAACCCGGTGTCGCCCGACGAGCGCTCCGAGCGCCGCAAAGCTTCTTTCCGCACCGCGTTGAGCCCTCCGATGGAGCGATGGAAGGTCCGGCCCACCGTCTTCGCCCCGACCCTTCCCGTCGGTCTCAATCTCACCCGCCTCGATCACGTGCTGGTCGGGGTCCAGGGCCAAGGGGGCGGTTGCCTCGGCCTCGGTCTGCTGGCACACGACGACGACGGACTCAAGGTGATGACCAACGTCGGCGAAGGTATGAAGGGGCTGCGCCTCGGATCGATGCGTCTCGACCCGGAAACCTTCGCAGTCACCATGCTCTCTCTCCGTGAGGTAATGTTCGGGATCTGACCTCCGCTTTGGGTCCGGAGACCTAAAGATTATCGGGCAAATGGCCGATAGCAGGGGATGCCTCGAAGCAAGCCCTGGGTCGTCGCCCTTCTCGTAATATCACTCTCGGTGATGGGGCTCGGCCTGTCCGCCGCTGCAGACGCTGGACAGGAGAACGAATTTCTGGCAGCGATCAACTCCTCCCGCACCGCTGCGGGCCTCGCCCCACTCGCCATGTCCGGCGGCCTCCAGACCTACGCACGCTCGCACAGCATCGACATGGCCAACGCCAACCAGATCTACCACTCGACCAGCGCTCAACTTGCTGCCGCAGCCGGGTCGGGCTGGACCAACCTGGGGGAAAACGTGGGTCGGGGACCGGGTGTTGCTGCACTCCACAGCGCTTTCATGGGTTCGTCCGGTCACAAGGCAAACATTCTCGGCGACTACAACTATGTGGGGATCGGCACCACCACCAAAGACGGCTACATCTATGTCACCGCAGTATTCATGAAGAAGGGCGCCACCACCGCCGCCGCTCCAACGACCACGACCACCGTCGCCAAGTCGTCGCCTCCACCAGACCCGGCACCGACGACCAGCACCACTTCAACAACGCTTCCTCCCACGACAACCACGACCACCCTCGTCGTCCCCCCGGATCGCGAAGTTGTCCCCGGCACCGAATGCCTCGAAGCCACCCGCTTCTGGCAGAAATGCCACGACTGAGTACTGACTTCCCCGCTTGACCTCTCCCTTCGCGTGCTTGCGGAGGGAGTATCTCCGACCTTTAGGTCGGAAGGGGGGTGGGGCGCTCCCACCAACGGAGCTCGAGACGCGGCGTGGGCTGCGAGCACTCAACTTGGAGAGTCTCAGTCCCCCTTACCTCCCGGCCCTACCGGACCGGCACGAACCTTTCCCCCATTCGGCTCCGCATCCGGGGGAACAAGGAGAGTCTCAGTCCCCCTTACCTCCCGGCCCTACCGGACCGGCACGAACCTTTCCCCCATTCGGCTCCGCCTCCAGGGGAACAGCTAAGCGAGATGACCGCAAGGCATGGGGGTGACAAGAAGTAACGCCCGAGTGACCCTCCAAAGCCTTCTCCGCACTTCCCCGAACGGATCGTTCTCCGGCTCGCCTCTCGGGCGTTGGTTCGAATGTAGGACGGAGGTATTCTCAATACAACAGGGTCGTTTGTGACGTAAACAAACATCGACTGCCGTCAAGTTGAGAATATCGCCTGGAAATTCCACCCAAACCGGTGCTTATCAACAGAAATCGGCGTTTTCCACAGGGTTTGTCCACACCAATGTGTTCACAAGTTTCTAGCCCGAATTTTCGCGAAGCAGCTGGAGCAAGGGACGGAACGCGACCTCGATGGATTCATAGATCTCACCGAGGACGAGGTCGAGTTCCTCGTGGGTGACACGGGCAGCTGGGAGGCGGCCTCGGAGCACCAGGCCGCCTTCGTTGTCGAGAGCGAAGAACGCTCGCCATGCCCGCTGGTTTTTGGCAAGTGCGAACCGATATACCCCTGCCGCCCGCTCCGGCACCGGAAGGACATACGCTTCGTACTCCATGCTGCGCTCCCGGGGCTGGAACCAGACCGTCGTGGCTTCCCGGGTTCGCTGCCTCATCCGGACCGCCCACCGGCCCTCGAGCTGTTCGGAATACTCCACGTCCGACTCCGGGTCGTCGAGCCATGCAGCTATTCGCGCTTCGAGCACCTCGATCAAGTGACTACCTGATAGATGTCGAGGATTCTCTCCACCGCGCGCTCCCACGAGTAGCTCTCGGCGTGCAGAGGTCCGGAAATCGAGAGTGTCTTGCTCAGCTGCGGGTCGCCGAGGATGCGGGTGATGGTGGAGGCCCAATCGTCGGGGTCCCAGCCGTCGACGGCGATCCCGCCGGACCCCGCGGGAACCACATGAGCGAGGCCGCCGGTGTTTGCGGCTATCACCGGCACGCCAGACGCTTGTGCTTCTGCGGCCACCAGCCCGAATGACTCCGAGCGGGAGGGCACCAGCACCACATCGGAAGCGCGGTACACGTCGGCCATCTGCGAGTGGGGAACAGGTTCGGCGAAGGTGACCTTGTCGACCAAGTCGCGTTCCTTGACGACTTTCTGGAGCGCGGCGAAATCGCGCCTGCCATCAGGGCCCGACGGTGACCCGACCATCACGAACCGGAGCCCGGGAACACTTGCGGAGACCCGCGCAAACGCCTCCAGCGCGACATCGGGGCCTTTCAGATTCTGGATACGGCCGACGAAAAGGACGGTGGGAACGTCGGGCCAACCCATTCGCATCCGGGCCGGCCCTTTCAGACCGGGCGTGAAGAGGTCGTGGTCTACACCGGGAGCCGCTACGCAGATGTTCTCCGGCTTGGCCCCGTAGTGCTCGACGAGGTCGACCTTCTCGGATTCGGTCGATGCGATGATCCGGTCTACGCCGGCGATCACCTCATCCTCGGTGGCGAGGCGGCTGAGACGTGTCGGGGAGGCCCCCGGCGGGCGCTGCAGGTCCTTGACACGGCCGAGGGTGTGGAAACTGTGGACCAGGGGAAGTCCGGTCGCAGACCGGATCCGCAGCCCTGCCCACCCCGACAGCCAGTAGTGGGAGTGAATCAGGGAAAGATCAGGGATGAACTTGAGCTGGTCGATGACCTGGTCGGTGAAGACGCCCATGAAACGGTGGGTCTTCTGCGGGTCCATTTCCCGGGGTGGCCCGGCATCGATGTGGTGGAGCACAACCCCTTTGTCCACTGTGACGGTTGCCGGCACCTCCTTGGAGTGCCGCCTGGTGAAGATGTCGACCCGCACCCCCTCCCGGGCGAGGGCCCGCGCCAGTTCGTCGACGTAGACGTTCATCCCGCCAGCCCAGCCCGAACCCGGCTGGAGCAGCGGACAGGTGTGCACGGTAAGCAGCGCAATTCGTTTCATCGGAGCGAAATCTTGTGGAGGGGACGTGCCTGCGCCCCCATTCGGAATTTGTAGATCTCGTCTCCCTTGAGTAAATCGATTCGCCGGCACCCTGAGCTGACCAGATGCTCGATCAGTCTGAACAACGCCACCACTCCAGGCGATGCTTCCCGATATTCAGGGTCGTACGCGCTGTTGTAGAGGTAATAGGCGTCGCTTTCCCGGTACCCGAAAAGCGAAGCAGCAACACTCCCGCTCGCTCTCAGTTCGGCGATCTCCCACCCCGGGCTCGCATAGAGTCGACGAAAGAACTCCTCCCGGCCTTCGGTGAGGAACTGCCCTTTCTCGCCGTCGGCCAGCCGGTGAATGCCGACGAAGCGGTCCATGGCAGGTTCGCGATCGGTGCAGACCTCGAGCTCAGGCACCCCGACCATCTCGGTGAAGCGACGCTCCTTGCGCCGAACCTCATGACGCTGCTTCTTGGACAGGCCCTCGAGGTAGTCGCCTTCGACCACGATGACGGCCGCGGCCTCGGATTGGTCGACCTCGATGGCCACCCCGGCCGCCGCGAAGCCCGCATGTAGGGCATGGAACGAGTCCGGGGGCAATGAGTCGAGGACCACGGCGTCGACGGTGTCCCTGATCTCGAGGAGGGAGGGCACGAGATTCCCGGGCTCGGGGCCGAGCGGGCTGTGGTAGTCCGTGACCCCGGCTTCGCCGGCGATCGTCACCAACCCATCGACCGCTACCAGCGGCAGGTACGCGCTCGGTCCAGAGGCGGACAGGGGGCTACCCGTTCCCACAGTCGCCATCCAGTCGGCCACGAAACGCTCACGCGGGAACGGGCCGACATGTTCGTCATACGGATCATCCTCAAGAAACCTCCACCGGGCACCCGAAGTCACAACACCAGCCTCGACTCGAAACTACCCACCGGCTCGCCGCCACCGAGCACCGGCGGGCTCATCACCGGTTCGAGAGCGGCAACCAACGCGGGCACCGGCGGCATGACTGAGGCCAGGGCGTGGGCCGCTGCCATTTCGGCCACCTGGCCGACGCCGTCCCATGACTTGGCGCCCACCCCGAATTGGTCCTTGACTGCGACTGCAACACAGCCTGCTGCTCCCCGTTTCGCTGCGGCATGGAACGCGGTTGCGATGAGGGCGTCCCCGTTTTCGGTCCCCGAGACCAGCGCCGGATAGTTGTGCATCGCCGCGAACACCTCGCCAAAGCGCTCCTCCCCCGCCATTCGGGCGAACATCGTCGCCATGGCCCTCACAGTGGTGCGAAGAACGGGAGCCCCGCATCCGTCGACTCCGACCGGGTCGACGGGGAAGCTGCCGAGTTCGCTGACCAGAGCCCTGGTTTGCGCCTGGAGGGGATGATCGGGCTGGAGATAGGTCTCCGTCGGCCAGTTGTTGGCAACGCACGACCGCAGCCACGCCGCGTGTTTTCCCGAGCAGTTGTGCCATGCCCTCCTCGGTTGGGTGTTGACGGAAGCGACCAGATCCCTGGCGCGTGAGCCCAGCGGGAACGAAGGCGGACAACGCAGAGCCGACTCGTCCAGGCCCACCTCATCCAACATCTGCTCGACGAGGGCGAGATGGACCGGATCGCCATCGTGGGAGGCGCAGGCCAGAGCGAGTTGCTGGCGGCTCATATCCGCACCGGCCTCTTGTGCGATCAGAGCCTGGAACGGCTTGGCCGATGACCTCAGGAAGAAGACCGTTTCGATGTCGCCCGCCGATGCAATCAAATTGCCCGACACGCCAACAACAGCTACCGCACCATGGTGTGTCGTCTCGACCAGACCGGACCGATTCCTCACCGCGAGGATCCCATCGGAGCCAGCCTCGCTGCGTCCATGACCGACCGAGCGGCTCGCCTCCGGACTCACCTGTGCCCGATCAGCCGGCTGGGGTGGGCGTGCCGTGCTGGCTGCGATAGCGCCCGATGATCTCTTCCTGGATCTGGTCGATGACCCCGAAGAGCTGCTTACGCTGCAGGGAGAGCCGGCCCTCGAACTCGCGCAATTCCTCGAGTGCCTCGGCGATCTCCTCTACTGTCAGGTCGGGCAACCGTGCAAGGACTCCGTCGTCCATGATCTTGTCGATCAAGCGCTTGCCCGTCGACTCCGGTAGCGGAGGCATCACTTCGATATAACGCAGTGTTGGCTCGTTGCCGAGGATCATCCCCTTGGCGAGGATCTCGGGAAGGGCTTCGAGAAGTGTGCGCTCTTCGGTGCCCGACCTCCGGCTCAACTCGAAATCGAGGAGGTCCATACGACCGTGAAGGAGCCGACGATAGAACGAGACCTGGCTTTCCACGTCTTCGGTCGTGTCCCTCCGCTCTCGCAGTTCGGGCAGATCGATCTCCTGGAGATCAGAGACAAACTCGGGCTGGAGAACCCGGTCGATGCGTCGTCGGCTGTCGTTCACAGTCACAGGTTACTTGCACGCTCCGGCCACCGTTGGATACGGGTTGACCGCAGGCGAGCCCTTGCCCCCGGGATGTATCTCGAAGTGGAGGTGAGGGCTGCCACCCACCGCATTGCCGGTGTCGCCGTTGAAACCGATGGTCGCCCCCTGACTGACGGTTTGGCCACTCGACACGTTGAAGCCCGAGAGGTGGGCGTAGTAGTAGGCGACGCCGTTGGTGGCGGTGAGCCAGATCGTCTTTCCTCCGAGACCGCTGCTGCCGGTGCTGACCGTTCCTGCGGCGACTGCGTAGATGGGCTCGTTCCATGCGGCGAACATGTCGACACCCTTGTGAGTCCGACCGCCGGATCGAGGAAAGCCCCAGGAATCGATGAAAGAGGTTCGGCCCGGGGTGAACGGACAGATGAACGAGCCCACTTGGACCGAACCCGACGCCCGCTGACGAGCCCTGGCGGCGGCTTCCGCTTGCTCCTTCTCGTACGTCACCTGGAGGTCTTTGCACCTCCCGCTCAGCTTGGAATAGGCGTTCTGCTCGGCTGCCATTGCCGACTCCTGGCGGTCCCTGACATCGAGGGCGGCTGCTTCGGCATCCTTCAGCTCCGTCCTCGTCGAATCGAGGTCCTCCTGGAATCTGTTGAGTTCGCCGCGTGCGGCAAGGTACTCATCGATCGACGACTGTCCGCCGGTTGCCACCGATGTCAGGAATCCGGACGTCGTCATCACCTCATCGACCGACGAGGCAGACAGGATGATCCCGGGGTTGGAGAAACCGCCCCTCATGTAGAGCTCGACGGCTTGTTGTTCGAAAAGAGTCTGCATATCGTCGAGCTCGACGCTGTGCGACTGGACCGAGCCTTCGACCCGCTCCTGTTTGTCCTCGACCTTGGCAACCTCGAGCAATGCGGCCTCGTACTCGAGAGCAGCAGCTTCGAACTCGGCCTGGGCGGCCCGGTATTCATCCAGCTGGGCGCGTGAATCTTCACAGGCGGCATCTACCTGTGATTTGGTGACTGCTTGAGTCGTCTGGGGGAACAGGCCGGCTACCAGGATGGCGGCCAGAACTATCAGCAGTGCGCGCAGGTTTGATCTCTCAACTGCCATGCCCAAGGGATGGTACCTCCTGTCGGGCAAATGATGAAGTCATCCGCCGCTTGTTCAGGCGCCCGCTGCCGCGATACACCCGGACTTCGGCGTCATGGACAGTGACCAGCCCGTCTTCCATCGTCTCGTCGCACACCGACAAGAAGATCTCGGCGGACCGGCTGAATCAGAGAATGATCCTGATCAACGGGTAGTAGATCGCGGCGGCGAGGAGCACACCGTCCAGCGAAGCGACCGCTCCCGGTGAGATCTCGGTGAGGCTGACCCTGCCCAGCCTGAGCATCGAGCTGAGGCCGCGTCCGGCAACGAGGCTGACCGCCACACCGAGTCCGACCAGGAGATAGCCGACGATGTCCAGGTCCCAGAATGCGGCGGCACCGACGGAGGCGAGGACCGCGGCCAGCGCAGTCACCGAGAACGGGTCGAGCAACGGTATGTGCTGCATTCGGGCTGCAATCGCACCGAGGGCGACAGCAGCGACCACCGTCACCACGAAAACGTCGACCGCCCGATCGCTCGGGCTGAAAGCAGACCTGGACAGGATCAGGGATGCCGCAGCCAGGGCTCCGATCAACGATGCCAGCAGCATCGGGCCGTAGGTGTCGATCTCGCGGTAGGCGACGAAAGCCACCGCCCATCCCAGACCCACCAGAACTGCGATTGCAATCGTGAGCCCGTAGCCCGAGGAGCCCATCGTGTGCGCTGCGATCACAGCTCCGGTGGCGCTGACCACGATCGGCAGCGACGGGAGCTCGCGGCCCCTTGCCCTGAACATCACGCTGAGGTCCACAGCCCAGATTGCAATGGCGAGGACGAGGAAAGCGCCCCAAATCGCCTGCCCCTGCAGGTTGGCCAGGAATGCGAGGATTGCGACCGCAAGCGGAAGGAACCCGACCAGGTCAGCCGCCGCCATCGCCTGGGCGGGCTGAGCGCCGCCGGACACCGGGGGAAGAAGCACCACCTCGTCGTCGGCCCCGACCGGGTTGTCGGGTGAGGCCGGGTCGCCGTTGATCCAGACCCGGGCGCTTTCGACTCCACGCCCGAAGTCCTCACCGTACCTCTCCACGGCGGATTCGACCACCTCGCCGACCGTGTCGGCGTCGATCTCGACCTGCGTCTCACCCGCGATCTCACGCAGGTTGGCAAAAAGGCGGAGTTTGGCCATGGCCCAAGCGTAAATGACTCGCCGCCGCCATATGCGCCTCTCGGGGAGAAATAGGTGACAGCTCCAATTGTGTTGTGGGTCGGGGCGGTGGTCGGAAGGCGTGGAGACCGTTAGCCTCACACCTATGGAAGATGCGGTGTTGGTCGCCGTCGAAGTTCCCCTCGAGGGGGACGAGCGGCACAAGAACTGGGCGAAGATCATCTATTCCGTCGACTCCAACAAGAACTCAGGTTGGGCTTATGAAGGGGAATTCATCGCCACCGGGGGGATCCAGGATGTTCCGGCCGGTTCAGTCCTGCTTGTCTACGGCGAGCGTGGCTCGCGGGGAAATCCACAGATTTCGGCTTCGGTCTTCACCGTGAATCCCGATGGGACTCTCTCGTTGGAGGCGGAGGCCAAAGGCAAGGCATGGGCCCGCACGCTTCGAGATCCCGTCGAACACTGTCTCGGCATCGACCGTCCGGTCTATGACCTCTCCCACATCCCCGACAGGGTGCTGCAGGAAGAGCTGACCGCCCGCGGCTGGGAGGTGAGCCGGTGAAAGCGATAGTCGTCTCAGAGCTCGGCGGTCCGGAACAGCTCGAATTTGTCGATCAACCCGACCCGACACCGGGTGACAATGACGTTCTGATCGAGGTCGAGGCGGCCGGAGTCAACTTCATCGACACCTACCACCGCACCGGCCTCTATGACGTCGGGCTCCCGTTCATTCCCGGGCTCGAAGGCGCCGGAGTGGTGCTGGAGGTCGGCGCTGCAGTCGAGGACCTGGCTGTCGGAACCAGGGTTGGCTGGGTCAACGGACAGGGAAGCTACGCCGAGAGGGTGGTGGTCCAGTCCGACAAGGCGATTCCTGTCCCCGATGCAATATCGTCCGAGACCGCAGCAGCCCTTCTGCTCCAGGGTCTCACCGCCCATTACCTGGCCACCGACACCTACCCGCTCGACGCCGACACCACCTGCCTGATCCACGCCGGGGCCGGCGGGGTCGGGTTGCTTCTCACCCAGATCGCCCGGATCAAAGGCGCTCGTGTGATCACCACCGTCGGGACAGCGAACAAAGCCGAGCTCAGCAGGGGGGCCGGGGCGTGGGAGGTGATCCTGTATCGGGACCACGACTTCGCAACGGAAACCGAGCGACTGGTTGGCCCGAACGGAGTCGACGTCGTCTACGACGGTGTCGGTGCCGCAACCTTCATGAGGGGACTCGACGTGCTCCGCCCGAGAGGCCTGATGGTCACCTATGGCAACGCCTCGGGGCCGGTCCCCGAGATTTCGCCGCTGCTGTTAGCGAAGAAGGGTTCGCTGTTCCTGACCCGGCCGACCATGGCGCACTACCTGCAGAAGCCCAACGAGTTGACCAACCGCGCCGCAGATCTATTCGCCTGGGTGCAGTCAGGGGAGGTGGAGGTCAGGATCGGCGACGACTACGACCTCGAAGACGCCCGCGACGCCCATATCGCGCTCGAGGCAAGGAAGACCACGGGCAAGGTCCTCCTTCACCCGTGATCCCCCTCAATCGGACAACTAAGCCTCAGATGAAGATGGTCTGGGCTCCCTCGGACAGCTCGATGAAATCGGTGGCGCTGATGATCCCCTCCACCCGCTCATAGAGATCGTTCTCATCGATGTGCATCATGTCCGCCGACATCCGGCACGCCCAAAGGTGGCCGCCGGCATCGGTGATCATCTCGAGGAACTCGGGAACTTCGGGGATGTCGATCCCTTCGATCTGCTTCTTCATCATGTGAGTCGCAAAAGAGGTCATCCCGGGCAATCCCATGAGCATCGGCGGCATGTGCGTCGCCGGGTTCCCGACAGGAGTGAACTTGAGGTGGCCCATCGTCTCCTTGTTGATCATGTCGAAGCCCCAGAACGTGAAGAACAGGTGGGTCTCGATACCTTCACCCAATGCGGCATTCGCCAGGACCAACCCCGGATAGGCCATGTCCAACGAGCCCTTGGAGCAGATGATGGCGAGCTTGCGGTCGGTTTCGACATCTTCGAACACGGGGATTGGCGCGGTTTCGGTCATAGTCATTGTCACTACCTCTTAACTAAACGCAGCCGACTGGCTTGGGCAGGCCGGCCACGTAGGCCATCTTTTTCGCAGGTTTCTTCGGGAAGAGCTGGAACAGCTCCTTGGTGGGGATCCCGCCGACGGCGGTCACCCGGCGCAGGGTGGGGGTCTCATCCATTTCCGCGAAGTCCTTGCGCAGGAAGCGGATTGCCTTCCAGTGCTGGTCGGTGAGCTCGATGCCGATATTGGCGGCGAGTTGGTTGGCAAGTTCTTCCGACCACTCGTCGTATACCGTCATGAACCCTTCGGCGTCTACGTGGACCTCTTTGTCTGCGATCGTCGCGAGAGTCATATCTTCACCTCCGTGTCTTCGTTTGTGTACTTACCGGCCATCGACATCTGGGTCGAGACCGGGAGCTTTCGACCCGGGAGCAATGCGTTCCAGTAGAGCCACTTGAAACCCATCTTCCCGAGATGGTTGATCGTTGTTTCCTCAAGCAACGACAGCGGGCCGACCACCGGGTAGGGGTACTTGCCGGGAAGCGGCTGGACGTCGTAGTTGAAGTCGATGAGCATCGCTTTGCCGTCACCTGATTCCACGAAGCAATTTGCATGGCCGTCGAAGCGGTGGGTCATCTCCTCTCCGCGAGCGAGTTGCATGAAGTTCTCGGTGAACACGTCGGCGGCGAAGTGGGCGACGGAGCCGGCTTTCGATGTGGGGAGGTCGGCCGCGTCGCCGATGGCGAACACGTTGGGCCACTTCGGCGAGACAAAGGTTTCCTTGTCGACGGGAACGTAGTTGAGCTCGTCGCCCATGCCGCTCCTGGCAATGAAGTCGGCGCCCATGTTCAACGGAACCGTCACCAGGAGGTCGAAGGGGATTTCCCTCTCGTCATAGGAGACGAGGGCTTTCGCCTCGTTGTCGACCCTCTCGATGTAGAAATCGGGCTCCATGGTGATCTGGCGATCGTCGAGCATGCCTCCCAGCCGACCGGCCGCCACCGGTTTGGTGAATGCCCCGTCGAGGGGGGTCACGTAGACCAATTCGACGCGATCGCGCATCCCCCGCTCTTTGAAATAGGAGTCGGCGAGGAACACGAACTCGAGCGGGGCCACCGGGCACTTGATCGGCATCTCGGTGATGTGGACCACCAGCCGGCCTCCCTCCCAGTTCTCGAGGCGCTCGGCCAGGGCAGTCGCACCGTCGAGGGTGTAGAAGTCGAAGACGCTCTTGCGCCACTCCTCCCCGAGCATCCCCGGCGTCTGGTCGGGCCGGGCTGTCGCTCCGGTGGCGATGACCAGGTAGTCGTAGACGAGTTCTTCTCCCCCCTCGAGTACCACGACGTTGCGCCCGGGATCGACAATGTCTACCGAAGCGCGGCGGAATTCGACGCCTTTCGGGAGGTAATTCTCGATCGGCTTGACGATGTCTCCCGCGTCGTATCTGCCAAAGGGCATGAACAGATAGCCGGGCTGGTAGTGGTGATCCGTGGCGCCGTCGACGACCACGATTTGCCAGCCACCTTCGGGGAGACGCGACCGAAGCTTGTTGACGACGGTTGTCCCCGCCGTTCCCGATCCGAGCACTACGAGACGTTTCACAAAACTCCTTAAAAGGTTCTGGAGTCAGCATCGGCACTCGTCGTTTGCCCGACCAGAGTCCGACTGCCGACGGCGCGAGGACTTAAGTCACCTTTTTCGAGACCCTGAGGAACCGGATAGGGTGACAACACTGCAATAGGAAGCAACATCAGCAACCTCGAATTTCTGACCGACAAACCCCCGAACGCCGCCACACCCATTGCCCTGCTCGACGGAAGAGACCTGGAGCCAGGCTCCATCTACCAGAGGAACACCTTCTCGCTACCCACTTTCGCCACCCACGAGGTCGAGGTCAGAACCGGGTCGCAGGGATTCTCGTTGAATCTCACCGAGTTGGGCCGGCTTCCCCAGGTCGAGGTATCCATGGTGCTCGAGTGTGCCGGGAACGGAAGGGCGTTAATGGACCCGACCCCGGAAGGGATGCCGTGGGCCCTGGGCGCGGTTTCACCTGTGCGCTTCAGCGGTGTGCGGCTGCTCGATGCCGTCGGCGAGCTTCCTGAGACCGTCATCGAGCTCGTGTTCACCGGCAGCGACCGCGGGCTGGTAAAACCGGAGGGCAGCATCAACTACCAGTTCTCCCTCACCCGCGACCTCTGGGACCGCGCCCTCCTCGCCACCCACCTGAATGAACAGCCGCTGCCCTTCGAACATGGCGGCCCGGTGCGCCTTGTCGTGCCCGGTCAGTATGCGATGAAGTCGGTGAAATGGCTCCGCGCCATCGATGCTGTCGATGAGCCCTTCACCGGGCACTTCGTCAACAAGTACCGCTACTTCGGTGACAACAAGGAGCCTGAGGCTGCGCCGGTGGGCGACATCGCGGTCAGGTCGCTGATAGCCGACCCTGCTGACGGCTCGACCTTTCCCGCCGGGAACATCGTGGTGAGAGGTCTGGCGTGGAGCGCAACCTCAGGGATCAGTTCCGTGGAGCTCTCGCTCGACGATGGGGAGACCTGGGCTGCGTCCACAGTCCAGGCGTCCCGGTCTCAGTACGGGCCGGCCACCTGGCAGGCCGATCTGACACTGGCACCGGGGATCTACGTGATTGCTGCGAAGGCGACCGATGCGTCGGGATCGACCCAACCCGAAGACCCGCGCTGGAACCGGAACGGCTACGCCAACAACGTGGTCCACCGGGTGACCATGACGGTCACCGGAGATTCCGGCTGAGGTCCACTGGCCCCGGTTCGCTACCTCAGGGAATCAGGCCTGTTATCAAAGCCGCGACCTGGTCCGGAGCTTCGTGGATGGCTTCGAAGACTTCGAGCGTCTCCAGGCTGGCACCCGCCACGCCCTCAACGAGACGATCGACCGAATCCTCCGATACTTTGCCCTTCGTGCTCCAGACCACAACCGTAGGTGCGGTTATGTCGACGAGACGCGAGGGCACGATCGCCGCCGCGGGCGTGCTGCGGAAGGCTTGCAAGGAGTGGGTGGTTCCGGCGACCTCCTCCGCCAGGGAGCGGACACGGCTCTGTTGGAGAGTCAGGCAATGTCCACCCTCCTCACAGTAGGGATGGCGTGACGAATCGCTGAAAGCGCCTGAGACCTCGAACGCGTGCGTCACCGCGGTCCCGAGCCATGGCATTCGCTCGAACGCCTGGACCCATCCCGAATGGTCGTCGTAGAAATCGGTGTCGATCATCACGAGGCCGGCGACCAGGTCAGGGCGGCTCGCCGCCAGCTCGGCTGCGACCTTGCCGCCTATACCGACCCCGACCAGGACTACCGGTCCCCCGGACCTGGCTTCGATCACCGGGATCAGGCGCTCGGCCATCCCGCTCACTGTGTGGACAGGCCCTTCAAAGGGAAATCTCGTCGAGAACCCGAAGCCGGGAAGGTCAACCGCAACGGTCCGCGCCTGACCTTCGAGGGAGTTCACGAGTGACTCGAACATCGCACCGCCGGCCAGGTTGGCGTCATGAAGCAGGAACACCGGCGTCTCCCCGTCGCCACGATCGTCGACGCGGAATGTGGCGCCTTCGGTGACCTCGAACTGGAGACCTCCGACAGTATCGATCCGAAGGTCCTCTACAAGAGGGATCTGCTGATTGGTCACGGCCGCCCAGATGAAAATCGCGAACATGATCAGCAATACAACGAGCACCGCCATGCGCGCCGCGATGCGCGCCGGAGTGTCCTCCTTGGGGGGAGCCTGGAGACCCTTCATTTAATCAGCACCACGTGTAGATGTTTCGGTCCGTGGACGCCAAGGTTGAGGTGTTGCTCGATATCGCCCGTCCGGCTCGGGCCAGTGACGATAACCAGGTTGGCCGTTCCTTCCAGGCGATCCGGGTACAACCGCGCCCAGTCGGCAAGGGACCTGTAGATCCGGTCGACCCGGACCAGGACAACATGGACCGCAGGCAGGGCGCTGATCAGGCGGCTCCGCCCTGAATGATGTCGCAGCACGACGCTCCCCGAGTCGGCCAGCCCGGCCGAGGAACCGGTCACCCCGAAGTCGACATCCGCCATTGGCGTTCGTCCGAAGCTGCCGTCATGAGTGGCGTCGGGGAAAACACGGTGCCAGCCTTCCGACGCCAGAGCCGAAGCAACTCCGGGCGCCGGGAGGTCGTCCCAGGTAGCGAAGGTCTCGATCTCATGGCCGGCGGCGACGCCGGCGACGGCGCGGGGGGCGCTGTGGCGGGGCATCGGACCGTGGACGACAGTGTTGACGAGCTGGGAACGGTTGCGGAACAACTCGACGAGATCTGTCCCGTCTTCGACGGGAGTGTGGGGGCTCGCCGGGCCGGCGGCGGGAAGCTCGGCCTTGAGAACCCCTGCCGAGACCCGGGAGAGGAACGCATCACGATTCATTTCGCTCCTTGAACCAATCCGAGAAACTCTCTTTGGCAGGCCGGCGCATGTCGCGGAACCTGGTCCATCCCCGGCCCGGCCCGGGGATCCTTCGAATCCAACCTCCGGAAGAGACAATTCCGGATAGCCGCCGTGCCCACCGCCTCGCTTTTTCCCAACGGGCCGGCTCGGTGGCGGCGGTGCGGTAGCGCCTCATCCCCTTCTCCAGCCAGCCGGGAAGCCTTCCCTCGGCGGCGGCGCGCGCGCGCAGCTTGAGCAACATCGACGGAATCTGGATGCGAACGGGGCACACCTCCTCACAGGCCCCGCAGAGGGTGGATGCGTACGGCAACTCCCACCAGGGATTCATCCCATACAGCCCCGGGGTCACCACCGAACCTACTGGCCCCGAGTACACGGTCCCGTAGGCGTGACCGCCCACCTCCCTGAAGACAGGACAGACGTTGAGGCATGCACCACAGCGGATACAGGCGAGGATCTCGGCGATGTCGCTGCCGAGGATGTCGCTCCGGCCGTTGTCGATGATCACGACATGGACCTGTTCGGGGCCGTCGGGGTCTCCCTCGCGCCTCGGCCCGGTGACCACATTCGTGTAGACCGAGAGGCGCTGCCCGGTTGCCGAGCGGGCCAGGACTTCGAGGGTGTCGGCGGCGTCTTCCCAGGAGGCGACGATGCGCTCCATGCCCATCAGCGCAATGTGGACCTTGGGCACTGACGTGCACAGCCTTCCGTTTCCCTCATTGGTGACTGTGACAATCGAACCGGTCTCGGCAATCGCCAGGTTGACGCCGCTTATGCCCGCGTCGGCCGTCAGGAACATCTCCCTGAGATGTGTCCTTGCTATCGAGTTGAGCTCGGTCGGGTCGGAAGTCTCGTCGACGCCTAGTTTCTCGGCGAAGAGCCTGCCGACGTCGTAGCGCGTCATGTGCAGCACCGGGGCGATGATGTGGCTTGGCGTGTCATCGGCCAGCTGGGCGATGAATTCGCCGAGGTCGGTCTCCACCACCGAAAACCCACGGGCCTGGAGATAGGGGTTCATCTCGATCTCCTCGGAGACCATCGACTTCGCCTTCACCACCCGGCGCGAACCGGTGTCGCGCAGGATCCCGGCAACGATCAAGTTGGCCTCGTCGGCGTCGGAGGCGAAATGGACCACACCTCCCGCCGCGTTGAGCTGGTCGGCGAACTGTGCGAGCAGCCGGTCGAGATTGTTCAGTGAGTGGAGGCGGATGGCACGGACCCGATCCCGGGTGGCCTCCATCGCCCCGAAACCGGCAGCAGCTGCCTCCCGTTTCCCGTCCAGGCGCCTCACCCCATCGTTGACCGCGGCCGACTCCGGCGTGTCAATGAGGTTGCGGGCCCGACCGAGGAAAGTGACCGGCTGGGTGCTCATGTGCCCCCGCAGTGGCCCTCGAAGAGGCCCATCACATAACGCCAGGCCGTCTCGAAATATTCGAACGTGGCCGGCCAGTCAGACTCAGCGCGAGCAAGACCCGACTCCGGCCAGCCGAAATGGTCGAGCGTGACCGTACACCCGTCGGCATCGTCTTCGAAGAAGAGCACGACCCAGGTCTGGTCGGGACGGGTCTTCAGGTTCGGTGGGGCGTTCCATGTGAACGAGAGCATCCGGCCGGGGAACAAGCTCAGAACCCGGCACCAATCGCCCCCCTTGTCACCAGGCGGCTCGTCAGGGTTGAAGAAGATCTCGTAGTGCCCGCCGGGCCGGAGGTCGACCCGGGTATTCGGGGTCCACCATTTGGCAAGTCCCTCAGATGTAGCCCACAGGTCCCATGCCTGCTGAGCGCTGACCGGCACATGAGCGCGGAATTCGATCCGGTTCGTCGAGATGTCATCAGCTTCGGCATGGGTGAGCGGAGCGGCGAAGTGCGGGTTGCGGATCAGCCCGAACTCGTTCCCGAACGGGTCGATGAAAGTCCCGACGGCGATCCCGTCGCCGGTGTCCGTCAGGTCCATCCCGGGCGTGGCGCCCATTTCCAGGGCGCGGTCGAAGTGCGCCTGCGGCTCCTCGGCTCCCCACAGGAATAATGCCCCGTCACTCGATGCGGTACCAGGCATCAGCCCGAACTCGTAGCCCGCCACCTCGAATCCGACGTAGAAGGGCTCGTCGAAGTAGGGGTCGACACCGAGGAATCCCGCGTACCAGTCCCGAGCCGCGTCGAGATCGTCGACCCGGAACTGCGCTGTCCGCAAACCTCTAAGTGAAATCTTCGCCTCCTATCAATTCGACGAAATGTCGAACTGAGATATCGCTGTTTCGACGCCTCAGCCCACCTTCCATGTGGAGCAGGCAGGAAATGTCCCCGGCGACGAGGACGCTGGCGCCGGACTCCTCGACCCGGTCGAGCTTGGTCCGCATTATCGCGGCCGACACTTCGGGCATCTCGATCGAGAACAGCCCGCCGAAACCACAGCATTCCTCAGCGCCTTCGAGAGCAACGATGGTCGCCCCGGCAACCGAGGCCACCAGGGTGTCGACCTCCTCTTTGATCCCAAGCGAGCGAAGCCCGTGACAGGAACGGTGGATGGCAACTGTGCACCCGTCGCACACCGAGTCGAAGCCGGTCAGTTGACGGTCGGAAACCAGATAGTTCGAGAGCTCCCGGGCCCGGTCGGCAACCCGGCGCGCCTTCTCCTCGTATTCGGTCCCGGCGAGGATCTCCGGGTAATGCTTGATCACCATCGCCGCACACGATCCCGAAGGGATCACGATCGGGCCTTCGGTCTCACCGAAGAGGTCGAGGGTGTATCTGGCCATCTCCCTGGCGTCGCCGGTGAGCCCCACGTTGAACGCCGGCTGGCCGCAACAGGTCTGGCCTTCGGGGAACTCCACCCGGCATCCGGCACGTTCCAGGACACGCACGGTTGCCCGCCCCACCTCAGGAGCAATCTCATTCACCAAACAGGTGACCATCAACTGGACGCGCTCGTCGGCCATGCCCCAACGATACGACCAAAACCCGCGTTCCTAAGGCTTGCGGTATCAAATGTGATAGCTGGGGCATCGAGAAGCGGTAGATCGAAGGCTCTCTGCCAACTATCTGGAAGAGGGCCGGGTTGGAGATCAGCGGAGCGTGGGCTAAGGTCTCCACCCACATGACGTGCTTCATCGCCAACGAGAACATGTGTGCGGCTTCACAAGAGCCGTGCAGTCTCCCCGCGTAGCAGCGCAAAACCAATCAGGAGTGGACTCGCACCGGCGACGGTTGCGGGTCCTTTTTTGATTCACCACTGAGCCGGTCATCCAACTCCACCAAGACAAGGAGAAGGAGAAATGACGACAACAACCTCACGGCTCAACCAGGTGGATATCGAGACGGTCGGCGCCCTGATCGGCGCCATCCGGGAGGAGCCGGCGAAGGCGCAGACGGTGTGGGGCGCCGAGGTCCGCTGGACCGGTGGCTTCCGCTCCGAATCGCGGGTACGCGATTTCGAGCCGGTCCCGTCCGACGAGCCAGCAGGGCTCGGAGGCGACGATTCCGCGGCCAACCCCGTGGAACAGCTCCTCGGGGCTTTGGGCAATTGCCTCGCGGTGGGATACGCCGCCAACGCAACCGCGGCGGGGATCGCCCTCCGAGACGTGACCATCAGCCTCGAGGGCGACATCGACCTGCACACGTTCCTCGGCCTGACCGAAGGCAACGCGGGGTACAACGGGATCAAGGCAACGGTGAACATCGACAGCGACGCCACCGCGGCCCAGCTGGAAGAGCTCCACAACAAAGTGGTGGCGACCTCGCCGGTGGGCCACACTCTGTCCCGTCCGATCCCGGTGTCGATCGAACTCGGATAGCTACGGAACCAAGAGGGGCGGCCGGCAGACAGGTCGGCCGCCTTTCGTATAGGAGAAACATGAGCGAGCATTCCTTCGGGTTCAACACCCGTTCCATCCACGCCGGCCAGCGTCCCGACCCCGAGACCGGGGCACGTGCCATGCCAATCTATGCCACCACTTCGTTCGTGTTCGAAGACGCCCAGCACGCCGCCGACCTGTTCGCCTTGCAGACGTACGGCAACATCTACTCCCGTATCGGCAACCCGACCACCGCAGCTTTCGAGGAGCG
>JBHJOQ010000063.1:0-38536 GCA_050329555.1 Acidimicrobiia bacterium
CGTAACCATGCTAAGAAGACCATCGGTAAGCCGTGTGCGGGCAAACCGCACGCACGGATTGAAAGGAGAACGGGGAAACGTGCCCGCACCGCGGGAAGCGCGCCCCTGACTACCAATGCTCGAAGATCTAATCGGGGCGGAAAACCAGGCAAAGCTGGTGGGCACGATCGTGGCCCTGGTCGTCACCTATCTTCTCCACTTCATTCTGAAACGGGTTGGCCGGAGGGTCCTGACCCGTATCGCCGGCCGCGGCCCTGCCGGGGAGAGCCGCGTCGTCACCCTGGAAAAAGTGGCGATCAGGGTGATGCAGGTCGTGATCTTCCTCGCCGTGCTGATCGTGATTGGCGGCATTTGGGAAATCAACCTCGGCGGTGTGCTTGCCCTGGGGGCAGTGTTCGGGGCGGCAATCGGGTTCGGGGCCCAAGACCTGGTCAAAGACCTCATCGGCGGGTTCTTCATCCTCGCCGAAGACCAGTTCCATATCGGTGATGTGGTGCGAATCGCCGACACCGAGGGCACAGTCGAGGACATCCAATTCCGGGTGACCGTGCTCCGTGACCTGGAAGGCAACAAACACTTCGTCCCGAACGGGCAGATCACGGTGAGCAGCAACTTCACTGCGATTTTCGCCCGGCCGGTACTCGACGTCGGGATCGCCTACAGGGCCGATGTGGACCGGGCTCTCGCTGTTATGAAAGACGAGTTGGACGACCTGGCGAACTCCGAGGAGTTCAAGGGCAAGATCACCGAACCCCCGCAGGTCCTCGGGGTTCAGGACCTTGCCGACAATGCTGTGATCATCAGGGCCGCTCTCACGGTGCTCGCCAACGATCGCTGGGTAGTGCTCCGGGAGGCGCGGAGGAGGATCAAGGTTCGTTTCGACAAAGAAGGCATCGAGATCCCCTTCCCGCACATGACCGTCTATCAGGGTGAGGCCTGACCCCGAACCAGGAGAAGGGATTCCGGTTCCCAGGTGACGGTGACTGCATCGGCCATGCCGAGCGATTCCCCATCGGCCTGAACCGCGACCGGCGGGTCGGCTTGAGCCTCGATGTTTTTCACCTGCTCCCAGATCTCTATCTCCGGGATCTCCTCCAGGTCACGACGGGTGATGACCCTCGCCGCGATTGACGGCACCCGGCGCCGGTGAAGGCGGTCGATTAGAAGGGCGGTCATGGGTTCGGGCTTGCTGTCCGACAGCGTGAGGGAGAGCTTTCCAAAGTACGTGTACACGTCACGGAACTGGAGCATCATCGCCGAGACCAGCATCGAACGATCGCCGGAGGAAACCGTCACATGGGGGCGTTTTCTCGGGAACGACCGGAACGCCACCCCGAACGCAGTCGAGGCGTAGTGGAGGGAGCCAAAGCGATACTTCCTGTATGGCTCCTTGTCGGCTTCGACGACCACGTCTGCGTCGAGGCCCAGCCCGCAGGCGAACAGCGAATGGTGCGTGGACATGGTCGAGCCCCGGGTGATGTCGAGCCGGGCGGTTCCGGCAAGGACCGGCGGAGAGGCGGCGGTCAGCATCCTGGCTGCCTTTCTCGGGTTCGACGGAAGATGGAGGAGTCGGCTAACGACGTTGGTGGTGCCCACCGGGATGACACCGAGACGAACCCCGGTGCCAACCACGCCCTGGGCGACGTGATGCACCATTCCGTCCCCACCCATGGCAACTATGAGGGCTGCCCCATTCTCGACCGATTCTCTTGCCGCGGCGCTGGCTTCTGATCCTGACGCCGGCCAGATCGCCGCGACGTCGAACTTCTTGTTCAGGATCGCCATCACATCGCGATGTGAGCCACCGGTGAATTGAGAGGCCGCCGGGTTGGCGATGACTATTGCTTTTTCCATTCCCGGCTACGGTACCCATCTACTGTGATCACTCATGACTGAGGCTCTCTTTTCTCTGGTGTTCGGAGAGGGTGATGGTGCGATTCTCGGCCTTGCGGCGGGAGACACTGCCGGGGGTGCGTGGGAGTTGGGTTACTCCGCAGTGACCGAGCAGGCAACTGTGATCTCTTACGACCTCATCGCCAACGAAGAACTCGAGCAGGAAACCCTGATCGAGCGCCTCCTCGAGCTCGATGGCGCCATGGACGAAGAACCGGTGTTTCGCGCCGAAAGCCCGGAGTTCCGGGCCTGGCTCGACCGTGCCGTGATGGGAACTCCGATTCCGGATGAGACGCCTAGCCTCGACCCCATCGGACGATCTGCTCCCCTCGGGGTCGCCTATCGCCGGGAGCCAGAAATCCTGACCCGGGAAGTCATCCGCCTCAATCGCTTGTTCCACACCGACGCCGGTTCGATCCTCAGCGGAGTTGCGATTGCGTCGGCGGTCGCCGCCTCATGCTTTGGTCAGGGTGGCCGTGACCTTCTCCTCGGTGTTGCCCAATCGGTCCAGCCGGCGATGGAGGAATTAGGTTCCAGCTCAGCTGGGCTGAGCGGTGTCGACGCCATTGAGGGCTACGATCTCGCAGTCAAGCGCCTGGTAGAAGGATATGGCATCCGGGGGACACGCGACGCTCTGAATTTCATTGGCGCCGAGATCAATCCAGGGCCTCTCAAAAGCACGCTTGCCTGTCTTCTCCTCACGTCCCACAACACCGAAAAGCCTCACGAGCCAGTGGCCGAATCGGCTCATATCGGCGGGAGCAATCTCGGTGCGGCCGCCGGGGCCATTCTCGGTGCGCGAATCGGGATCCGCGCCTGGCCGTGGGCGTTTGCCAACGACACGTGGTTTGCGGAGATTGGCCGGCGACTGGTGCGCGGACCTCAGGAGATAAGGGATCTGCCGATCCCGTATGCGGTGGAACAGCACCTCATCTCTGGAGCGAGACAGGACCACCAGTGACCGGAAGGTCTGTTGCGTCCCAAGTTCGGATCCGATCGTCGACACTCCGGAGCAGCCACCAGCCGACGAGAATGAGACAGGCCAGGGCACCCATTGCCACCGACCGGCTCAATCCGAAGACATCGACGATCAGGGCCCATACGAGAGGACCGAATATGGTGGCGAACCTGGCCACTGTTGCATAGAGGCCGTAGAATTCTCCGATATATTTCGGGGGTGAGATCCGGGTCATCACCACCCGGTCGCTCGCCCAGGTGGCACCGAGGGAAAGCCCACCGAGTGGCCCGATGGCCCAGGCGATCCACGACACGTCCGAGAACGCCGCGACGATCCCCGAGCTGATAGCAACGATCCACATGACGAGGACCCAGCGGAGCACCCGTTTCGGCCCGTACCGGTCGATGAAGCGGCCGGCAAAGAGGCCGCCGAAGATGGCGGCGGTGATCGCAGCGCCGAGGAGGCCGGTGACCGACTGCCGGTCGAAGCCGAGTTCCTGAACCACGAAGATCGTCAGAAAGCCCCCTATCAGCGTGTTGATCGCGTCGGTATAGAAGAAGCGTCCGATCAGGAAACGCACGACGCTGGGGTAGCGAGCAGCCAGCTTCCACGAGGTGATGATCCGGCGCGGGACATCGATCAGACTCGGCATCCGGTCTTCGCTGTGCCCATGCCTCTCCTTGATGAAGAAAAAGGCGGGCAGGGCGAAGAGGAGAAAACCGAATGCCAATGCACGGAAGGTGGCCGGGTACCCCCATTCCAGTACGTCGAGGGTAACTACCCCGATCAGGAGGCCCAGATAGGAGCCGAAGTAGCCGATGCCTACGCCCCGTCCCGAGATGAGGCCCCTGCTCTCGTCGGTGCTGACGTCGATGAGCAAGGCGTCATACACGACCGATCCGATGTTCACGGCGACCAGCGCAATCCCGAGGAAGATCACAGAGGAGGGAACGTTGATCCCGAGTAAACCGGTTGCGATCACGGCTACCAGAGTGGTGAGGATCAGTGTTGGTATGCGAGTCCCCCTGATATCGCTTCTGGCCCCTGCCCACGGGGCTAAGAAAACCACGATGATCCCCGATACTGCGATGACTGCCGCCAGGAGACTGTCCGGCTGGTCGAGCGAGATCAGCCAATCGGGGAAGTAGAGACCGATGACTCCGAGGGCGAAGATGGTATTCGCCAGGTCGTAGATTATCCACGACCAAACCGACCGGCGTTCCCCAACCGCCGATCGGGATGTCATCTCAGAATGTGACGGCTACGGAGATCAGCTCCTCGCGTCCCAGCAAACCAGCGGCTGCCTGGAGCGCCCGTGGTGCTTCAGAGAGGGGGAACTGGTGCGATACCAGATCGTCGATCCTCGGGTCGGTCTCGAGCTGGCGCGCTGCCCATTGATACCCAACAGTTGTCGCACTCATCGCCCCCCGGATCGTCAGTTGTTTGGCCACGATCACATCGGAGAGGAAGTGAAATGCGCGATTGCCTTTGGTAGATGCGAGCACAACCCGTCCACCGCTCCGCACCAGGTCGAGGGCGGTGAAGACAGCCTCCGGGTCGTTCGACGTGACGTCGATGAGCACATCCGGCCTCCGGCCAATCGCTTCGGCGATGGCCCCGGCCAGATCGGTGGTCTCGATGTCGACCGCAATGTCCGCTCCCAACCGAAGCGCAAGATCGAGACGGTCGCGGTCGTGGCTCAGACCGGAGATCCCTACCCATCGCGCTCCGGCGGCTTTGGCCGCGATGAGGCATGCCAGCCCGCGCGGGCCGGGCCCGAGGATCATCACATCTTCGCCGGGTTGGAGCAGGGGCAACTCGACCGCCCATGAGTGCCCGGCGGCAAGCGGGTGCACGAAGGTGGCAACTTCGGCCGGGACATCGTCGGTGACCTCATGAACCCGGGCCGACGGGTCGAGGTAAAGGGTTTCGGCAAGTCCACCCCAGAGTCCTGGAGGCTCGGTGGACGGGATGAAACCGTAGGAGTTGATCGGTCGGCGCCGGGCGCAGGTGGCCAGGTTGTTCAGGCAGCGATGGCACTCGCCGCAGTGCATTCTCGGTTCAACCACGACGCGGGTTCCCACTGGGTAGGGGATGTTCGGGCTGGACGTTGCGATTCGGCCAACCACCTCGTGCCCGGGAATCAGGGGGTACACGACATCGCGGGCTTCGCCGCTCCAAACCTGGACATCGGCGCCCGAAATAGAAGTTGCTTCGACTGCGAGCCAGCCGCCCCCGACGACATCTATCGTGGGGAAGGTGGTCATAGAGAAGTGTTTGGGCTCGACGAGCACCATGGCCCGTGCATCACTACCGGTGTCCATTACTGCTGATGAGTGTAAACCAGGTTGCGGCCGCCGAAATCAACCTCGGATAATGGAGGCGATCCGCTCGACGCCTTCTTCGATGTCAGCGTCACCGGTGGCGTAGGAGAGACGGAGGAAACCCGGCGCTCCGAACGACTCGCCCGGCACGAGGGCAACCGCACCCTGCTCGACAATGTCGGTGGCGAGGTCGACCGAAGTCGCCCAACGCTCGCCGAGCAGCTCGGACACATCCGGGAAGGCGTAGAACGCACCTTCCGGTTCGATGCAAGAGACGCCGTCGATGTCGTCGAGCATCGAGTACATCAGCTTGCGTCGCCGGTCGAAGGCGAGGCGCATCTCTTCGACAGTGTCCTGCGGGCCGCGGAGTGCTGCCAGCGCAGCATGCTGGGAGACATTGCCGACATTGGAGGTTGCGTGTGATTGGAGTCGGGCGGCGGCGTCGACGATGTCGCGGGGGCCGATCATCCAGCCAACCCGCCACCCGGTCATCGCATAAGCCTTCGATACGCCATTGATGAGGACCCAGTTCTCGAAGCGCGGGGTGACCGCGGCGACGGAAGGAGCATCAGCACCCGTGTACACGAGGCGTTGGTAGATCTCATCGGCCATCACCCACACATCGTTGTCTCTCGCCCACTCGCCGATAGCCCGGGCTTCTTCAGCCGTGTAGACGGCGCCGGTCGGGTTTGAAGGGGACACGAAGACGAGCATCCGGGTCCGTGTCGTTCGTTTCTGCTCGAGCTGGTCGACTGTGACCTTGAATCCCTGATCGATACCCGTCTCAACGGGCACAGGAACCCCGCCCGAGAGAGTGACACCGGCGGGGTAGGTGACCCAGTGCGGGGAAGGGAGCAGGACTTCGTCGCCCGGGTCGAGGAGGGCGGCAAAGGTCTGATAGACCGCCTGTTTCGCCCCGTTCGTGACCATGACCTCAGAAGGGTCGACCTGCACCCCGGAGTACTCGAGGGTGTAGCCGGCCACTGCCTCCCGCAGTTCGGGCAACCCCGTGTTTGCGGTGTAATGGTGGTTTGCAGGGTCGTGGGTGGCCCGCGACGCCGCTGCGGTTATGTGCTCTGGCGTGGCGAAGTCAGGTTCGCCCGCTGCGAACGCTATGACGTGCTTGCCCTCGGCAGCCATCTCGCGGGCGCGTGCCGAAATGGCCATGGTCGCCGAGCCGGGCAGGGCTTGGAGACGTTGTGAAACGCGTCGGATCTCAGTCACTGAAAGTGTTCGGTGGAGAGCTAGAGCGCCCCCCCGCCGTCCTTTACCTCGTCGGTGGCATCGGCGACCTTGTCAGCCGCTGCTTCGGCAGCGTCAGCCGTCTTCTCGGCTGCGGTCTCTGCTGCATCAGTTGTCTTCTCGGCTGCGGTCTCCGCTGCAGACTCGACCTTGTCGGCTGCTGTGGTGGTGACGCCCTTGCCTTTGTCCTTGTACTCGGAGACTTTCTCTCCAACCGTCTCGAAGACATCGGAGGCCGACTCCTTGGCTTTCTCCATCATGGGCTCAGCCTTCTTGGCGAGTTCGCTTGCACCCTCTTTGGCCTTCTCCATCATCGGCTCGGCCTTCTCGAGTGCGTCTGATGCAAAGTCCTTGGCCTTCTTGGCCATTGGCTCAGCCTTCTCGGCCAGGTCTGCTGCGCCTTCCTTGGCGGTGCCGAACCAACCTTTGAGCTTGTCCATGAATCCCATGTTGTTCCTTTGTCGCGTGGAGGGCCATCGTAGAGCCTGTATAGGGCGGGCGCGCCAATATCGTTCCGGCGTGCTGAAGTTTCTAGTCGCGGCGTCGTTCGTCGTGCTCCTCGTCGAACTCACGACGGGCGGCCCCGATGTCGTCCCTGCGGTCCCGGCGCCGATTTCGGCGGAGATAGACCCTGTTCCCGCCAGTGTCGACGGTCTGGGCCTCAGTCCTGTGCTCCTAACCGATGACCTGGAACAGCCCACTGACGTCGTGGGGGCGCCGGACGACGACAGGCTCTTCGTAGTGGAGAAAGCCGGGAGGATCCGGATCGTCGAAAATGGTATCGTCGGGGACAGGCCGTTTCTGGACATGACCCGGTGGGTCGGCAGCGCAGGCAATGAACAGGGGATGCTGAGCCTCCGGTTCCATCCCCGCTATGCCGAGAACGGTCGGATCTTCATCTTCTTCACCGACACCGGGGGGACATCTCAACTCGCTGAGGTGACAGTCGACGGTACCGGGGACGCAGTAGACCTTTCTACCCTCCGGCGCATTGTGTCGATTCCTCAGTTTGGCCAGTATCACCAATCGGGATCGATGATGTTCGGTCCCGACGGGTATCTCTGGGTCTCACTCGGCGACGGTGGCGGGATAGGCGACCCCCTTGGTAACGGCCAGAACATTTCGAATATCGACGCCTCGATCATCAGGATCGACGTCGACAACGGGGACCCCTATGCGGTCCCTGACGACAACCCGTTCATCGGAACCCCCGACGCCCGGCCGGAGGTATGGGCTTATGGCGTGCGCAACCCGTGGCGGATCAGCTATGACCCCACGACCGGTTATGTGTACATCCCCGACGTCGGTCAGGAAGGGTCCGAGGAGATCAACGTCGTCCCGCTGGGAGAGGCGGGCCGCAACTTCGGCTGGGCGGTGTCCGAGGGATCGGTTTGTTACGGCGGAGGGGAGTGCGACATGTCGGGCCACACACTCCCGGTGTACCAGTACCTCCACGACGGGAACGGTTGCGCAATCATCGGGGGCCAGGTCTACCGCGGCAGCCTGATGCGTGAGCTCGACGGCCACTTCTTCTTTGCCGACTTCTGCCTCGGCTGGGTCCGCAGCGTCGTCCTCGACGACTCCGACGTGCACCTCATCGTGGATTGGATAACCGATCGGGAGGACCGGCTCGGGAATGTCACCACGATCGGATCTGACCGCCACGGTGAGCTCTATGTGGCCAATCTGGCGGGTGAAATATGGCGTCTGGAGCTCTCCCGGCGCTAGCGCCGTCCCGTTCGGGCGGACCGCCAGGCGGTCGGTTCAGGGCCGTTCCGCCCGCATCGTCCGCTTCTTCCGCTTACTCCGGCGGTAGAACAAGCTGATCACCTGATCGAAGGTGAGAGTGACCAGCACGACGACCATGATCACAACACCGACGCTCATCGTGATGTCCCAGAAGAGGAATTCAACCAGGATCTGCTCGGTGTTCTGAACCACGAAGATCGCGAGTAGGACTGCGCCGAGTAGGAAAGCCACGAATCCCCAGGCGATCCCGGATGAGTCTCCCGGCGGCGTGGCGGGAACCTGGTCCTCGATCGGCTCCAGGTCTGAATAGTCGTCGCGTCGATCGTCGGTCATGTTCTGAGCATACTCGTTGCGAAATGTGCTCCCCGACCAGCTATTTCGACACCCTCCTTATTCTGAGGATGATGCCGCGATTCGCAATCAGCTCAGTACTCCTCCTGGTCCTCGCCGCAGGATGCAGCAACGAACAGGAGATCGCCACCACCCTTCCCCCGGCAACGGAACCGACTTCGTCCACGACTACCACCATCGAGGCGGACACGACGACATCGACCACCGAACCCTCCGAACCGGACGCCACAACCACAACCCTGCCGCCGCTCGAGTCGCTTGCGTACGAGGAAATCGCCGGTTTCAACTTCCCGGTCCAGGTGATTCCGGGAGCCGGGGACGGCTTGATCTATGTCGTCGACAAGGTGGGTTATCTCTGGTCCGTCGTGGACGGCCAGGTGAATGAAAAGCCTGTCCTCGATATCACATCGTTGCTGAGTGGCTCCAACGAACAGGGTTTTCTCGCCGCCACGATGCACCCCGAGGACGCAACGAGACTGTTCGTCCACTACACCGACACCGCCGGTGACACTGTCATCGCCGAATACGCACTCGTCGACCCCCTGGGCGCCGAACCCGACAGCGCCACCGTGCTGTTGGAGGTCGACCAGCCAGCGTCGAATCACAACGGTGGGATGATCGCGTTCGACCCCCAGGGAAGGCTCCTGGTCGGGCTCGGAGACGGAGGTGGATCGAACGACACCTACGGGAACGGCCAGAACACCGCAACTCTCCTTGGCGGGATCGTCGCCATCGACCTCTCCGGCGGTGATCCGACACTCTTCAACTACGGGCTGCGCAACCCGTGGCGCTTCTGGCTGGACGGGGATCAGATCATCATCGCCGATGTGGGTCAGAACGCATATGAAGAAGTGAATGTCGCCCCCCTGCAGGCCGACCTCAACTTCGGATGGCCGATCACCGAGGGCCTGCACTGCTTCAGTCCCTCCTCGGACTGTGACATCTCAGGGATCACCATGCCCGTGCTGGAGGTGGCCCATGGTGATGATGGAAGTTGCTCGATCATCGGAGGAGCTGTCTATCGCGGCTCACTGATCCCGGAACTCGATGGCCACTACCTGTTCAGCGACTATTGCGGGGGGTACCTCCGCAGTTTCCTCCCCGGGCCGAAAGAGCCCGAGGTCGTCGACTGGACCGGTGATGTCGGTGTGCCCGGGATGGTCACCGGCTTCGGAGTCGACAACGACGGCGAAGTGTATGTGACTACCACCGACTCGGTGCTGAAACTGGTTGCAGTGCGCTGACCGATCCTGGGTAATCTCCGGTGGATGCCGTCGCTGTTCACCAAAATCATCGAAGGGGAGATCCCCGGCACCTTCGTCTGGAGGGACGAGTTGTGCGTGGCATTCATGACGATCGCCCCGCTCCGACCCGGGCACACCCTGGTCGTGCCGATCGAGGAGATCGACCACTGGATCGACATCCCTGGCAACCTTAGAGACCACCTGTTTGCTGTATCCGGGCGGGTGGCGACGGCGATCCAGGACGCATTCCAACCGACCAGGGTCGGGCTGATGATCGCCGGTCTCGAGGTTCCGCACGCCCACATCCATCTGGTTCCGATCGATGGTGTGCACGACCTCGACTTCGCCAACGCCGATGACTCAGCCTCCCGGGAAGACATCGAGGCGGCGGCGGCCAGGATTCGTGATGCTCTCGAGACGAGGGGTTCCTCCGGGGTCGCTGGTTAGTGGAAGTCCTGCTCGGTGGGATCACCTCTGTTCTCTATGGGGTCGCCGACTTCCTCGGAGGTGAGGCATCCCGCAAGGTCAATGCGGCAACGGTTGTCGTCTGGTCCGGCTTGCTCTCATTCCCTGTCCTGCTTGTGGTCGTGGTCTTCACGGGGGGAGACGCGACAGGTGCCGACTATCTCGTCGGTTTCGCTGCGGGTATCTCCGGAGCGGTGGGGCTGGTGATGTTGTTCACCGGACTCGCCCGCGGAAGGGCGGCCACCGTTGCACCCATCTCAGCTGCGCTCGGGGCAGTGGTCCCGGTGGTGGTCGCCGTGATCACCGGAGACCGCCCGTCGCTTCTGGCCTGGGCCGGGGTGGCAATCGCCATCCCGGCGATTGCCTTGTCGGCATGGACCGGCGACGGCGAGGGCCCAACCCGGTCCGGTCTCGCCTTCGGGGCAATTGCAGGTCTGGGATTTGGAGGATTCGCTGCGATCATCGGGCTCACCGGGGAGAACTCCGGGCTCCTTCCTTTGGTTACCGCGCGAGGAGGTCTGGTGGTCGTCCTGGTTGTTCTCGCCGGGTTTGGGGTGTGGAAACTTCAAGGCTTTGTGCAAACCCCGAGAGGGCTGATCCTGGGGAACAGCGTCATGGACATCTCAGCGAACATCACTCTGATCTATGCGTTGCGGGCGGGCTCATTCGCTCTCGCAGCAGTAGCCGCTTCGTTCTACCCGGCGGCAACCGTGATCCTGGCGAAGCTGGTCAACGGTGAGTCGTTGCGGACGAGGCAGATCCTCGGCATCGTCATGACCCTGGTTGCCCTCGGCCTCATCGCGGCGAACTAATCCCCCTGGTAGAGCCGGATGGTGCCCGCCAGGTATTCAAGCGCGGCCTCGTAGCCGCGGGCCACGTAGGTCCCGGTGTAGTTGAGGACCCGGCCGGTCCACAGCCTGAAGAGAAGACTCTCCCAGGCCGGATCACCGAGGGTGAATCGCTCACTTGCTGCGAGCAAGATCTCCCCCCAGACATGCTCGTCGAGATAGGCGACATCGCCGGTGGTCGTCATCCGATCGACGTTGGCGGGGACCGCACCCGGTAGCGAGGCGATCAGGTCTGCCTCTCCCGGGGCCAGCGCGGTTGCGAGCAGAGGGCGGGTCCGGTCGACCGAAAAACCGGTCTGCGACCGCAGCGCCTCGGGTGCCGGCGAGTCGCGGTCGCGGGCGTGATCGATCGCCGGTGGCGGATTGTCGGGCAGGCTCACCACGGCATCGAAGCATTCGACGAGCATCGTCTTCAGCTCGTCCAGCGACCCGTAGAGCGAATGCGACTTACCCGTCGGGACGTGGTGCTCGTAGAGGCTGAGACCGGTGGCAACAGTCGCATGTGTCAGCAAGGTGTCGATACCCCAGTCGGAGCGGGCGGAAACGCCTGGTGAGGAGGCCACGGTCTTGATTGCGTCTCCGACGAGCAGTAGCTCACCGCCAAGGGGCTGGCCGATGGCTGGCAAGACTGTTCCCGGGTATTTCATCGCCAGCAGCGGCTTGGTCACCATCCAGGTGATCATGGCATCGGTAGCAGCGCGGGGAAATGTGTGGCGTACTGCTTGATATCCCAGATCGGCGGCGGCTTCGGCCCCGTCGATCCATCGGTGGTCGAAGTTGGTTATGTCGGCGTCGTAGAAGTGGAGCCGGTCGACACCGTCGTCCACTGCTCTACGGAGTGCAGTGTTCATCGCATCGCCTTTTCCGGGCCGGAAAACGCCCATCCGGCTGTCGGGGATGACCTCGACAGAAACCCCGGTGGCGTTGGCGATTCCGGGTACTCCCTCGGACACCGCCTCCGACTCGCCAACAGCCCACACCGTGTCGACGCGGCTGTTGCTTGCCGCTACTGCGACATTTGCCAGGACGAGGTCGGGGTCTTCATCCTTGAATGGAAACGCCACGGTGCTCACCGAGGCCACGTTAAAGGTGTTCCGCCTCTGCGCCGCCGGGTTCTGTCAGCGGCTCCGTCTACGCTCGTCTGACAGATGGCAGATTTGGTGGGAAGAGTAATCGGCACAAGGGACTCCACACCGCTGGAGTTCTGGGTGGGTGTCGCTGAGGGTGAGTACCTCCAGCTCGACGATGTGGTGGCACTGGAGCGGGTGCTGCCGACCGGCGAGTTGGTGAAGATGTACGGAATGGTGGGCCAGGTGATCGCCCGGCATGAAGGGGCACGCTTCGATTCCGACGTCTTCCTGATCGAGGCCGGGATCCTCCCGGCGCAGGTGACCGAGGCCGCCCAGGTGACCTCGACCCGGTTCGAGCCCGAAGTGTTTGTCCCGCCGAGTCCCGGCCAGGCGGTGCGGATCGCCACTGGGGACGAACGGGACAAGGCGCTCTTCTTCGACCGGATGGAGCAGCGGTTCCCGGTCGGCCTGGCCAGGAATGGCGAGCCGTTATGGGTCAACTTCGAATTTCTCAACGGTGACCGGGGGGCCCATGTCAACATCTCGGGGATCTCCGGAGTCGCCACCAAGACCTCGTACGCCACCTTCCTGATCCACTCGCTGTTCACCAGCGGTGTTCTCGGGAATGCGTCGGTCAACACCAAGGCGCTCATCTTCAACGTCAAAGGTGAAGACCTGCTCCACCTCGACCGTCCCAACAAGAACCTCGACGAGGAACAACGTCTCAATTACACCCTCCTCGGCCTGCCTTCGACACCATTCGAATCAGTGGGCATGTTCGCCCCGCCCCGCATCGAAGACCCGAAGGCGTCGGCCGATGTTGCCTCCAGGACCGATGTCATCTCATTCTTCTGGTCAATCCACGAATTCTGCGCCAAAGACCTGATGCCCTTCTTGTTCTCCGACGCCGAAGACGACAGGGCGCAATATACGACAGTGGTCTACAACGTGATGGCCCAGCTGAGGAGGGCGGAGTCGACAGACGCCGGTGCTGCAGTCGTCGACGGGGTGAAGGTCCGCACCTTCCGCGAATTGGTCGACCTGGTTACCGACCGGGTCCAGGACGAAGACACCCGGCGCGATTGGGCCGGGCCTGCCATAGGCATCGGCACGGTTAACGCGTTTGTTCGTCGGCTTCAGGGATCGGTGAGGCACATCGAACGGCTGGTCCGTGCCGATGTTCCCAATCCCGAAAGACACAGGATCAGGCTGGACACCCACCAGGTGACCGTTGTCGACCTGCACAATCTCAACGATCGCGCCAAGCGGTTTGTTGTCGGTGTCACATTGCGCAGGGCTTTTGAGGACAAGGAGCGGGCGGGCCAGAGCCGGGAGCTGCTGCTGGTTGTCCTCGACGAGCTCAACAAGTACGCGCCACGGGAGGGGACGAGCCCGATCAAAGAGGTGCTCCTCGACATCGCGGAGCGGGGTAGGTCCCTCGGTGTGATCCTCATCGGCGCCCAGCAGACGGCGTCGGAAGTGGAGCGGCGGATAATCGCGAACTCCTCGATCAGGGTGGTGGGCCGGCTCGACTCCGCAGAAGCGTCGCGCGAGGAGTATGGATTCCTCCCGGCGGTCCACCGCCAGCGGGCCACAATCGTCAAACCGGGAACGATGATTCTCAGCCAGCCGGAACTGCCGGTCCCGCTGGTCCTCCAGTTCCCGTTCCCGGCTTGGGCTACGAGGGCTTCGGAAGCATTGGTCTCGCCCGGGGGCAATGTCCCCGACGACCCGTTCGGAGGTTTGTAGGATCCGCCGTCCAGGTTTGCGCCGGTAAAACCGGATCTGTCACACCGGGGTTTTACGATCGTTGCCGTGACAGTGAAAGTTCTACACACATCGGATTGGCATGTCGGTCGGAAGATCGGCGGCCGTGATAGATCGAGCGAGCACCGGGTGGTGCTCGCCGAGATCGTCGGGCTTGCCGAAGAGAACGACGTCGACGTCACGGTCGTTGCCGGCGACCTCTTCGACACTGCATCTCCGTCACCAGAGGCCGAGGCCATCGTGTGGCGGGCTCTTCTCGATCTGTCCCGGGTTTCCCGGGTTGTTGTCGTGGCCGGGAACCACGACAATGTAGCCCGGCTCGAGGCGGTGGCCCCCCTGCTCCACTTAGGCCAGATCACTGTCTGTGCCACCCCGGTTGCCGCCACCGACGGCGGTGTCCTCGACCTCCTTGACCTCGACACCAGGGTTGCGATGCTCCCCTTCGTCTCCCAGCGCGGGATCGTCAGGGCAGAACAGATCATGAACTCCGACCCCGACCAGCATGCCCGCCTCTATGGCGAGCGGATGGCGGCGCTCATCGAGAGGCTCACCGCAGGGATGGCGTCCGACACCGTAAATGTCCTCACCGGGCACCTCACCGTCTATGGGGCCGTAGAGGGAGGTGGGGAACGCCAGGCACACATCTTCGGATATGCAATTCCGTCGTCGGCCTTTCCCGGGCACCTCTCCTACGTCGCCCTTGGCCACCTGCATCGTCAGCAGAAGATGCCCCATGGCGCGTCGGTCTGGTATTCGGGCTCCCCGCTCCAACTCGACTTCGGTGAGGTCGACGATCAGAAAGGTGTCTTGCTGGTCGAAGCAACACCCGGTCTGCCGGCAAAGGTCACGTCGCTGCCGTTGACCGGCGGCAGGCGCCTCATCACCTTGCGCGGCACACTCGACCAGGTGCTGGCGCGTGCCGGGGACCTCGGCGACGTATACGTCAAGGTCGAACTGAACGAGAAGGCGCATGTGGGCCTGGCCGACCGGGTACGGGCGGCGATCCCTGACGTGGTCGATGTCAAGCTGCGCTCCAGTACCGAGTTGAGGGCGCGGAATTTTGAGGATCGAACCACCGTCACCGGCCCCGAGGCTTTCAGGAGGTACCTGCACGACAACAACACTGAAGACCCACGGTTGGAGAGTCTCTTCGTCGAATTGCTGGAGGAGGCCACCGTTTGAGGCCCCTGTCGATCGAGCTCGAAGGATTCTTCGCCTACCGGAAGCGGGCGCTGGTCGATCTCACCGATGTCGACTATTTCTCGCTGGAGGGACCTACCGGATCGGGGAAGTCGAGCCTTATCGATGCGATGATCTTTGCCCTCTACGGCAAGATCCCAAGGCTTGGGGGCAACACTGTCGCCCCGGCGGTCTCGGCGGGCGCCGAGCGGGCAAGGGTGTCCTTCCAATTCCTTGCCAATGATGTCGCATACACCGTGACGAGACAGCTGGAGCGGTCCCCGAAAGGGGGAGCGCGGGCCACAGAGGTTCGCCTTGAAACCGAGACGGGCCCCGTCGCCTCCGGGAGTTCGGATGTCACCCCGGAAGTGACCCGCCTGCTCAATCTGAGCTACGAAGATTTCACCCGCACCGTGGTGTTGCCCCAGGGTGAGTTCGCCCGTTTTCTCACTGCCACCCCCAAGGAGCGGCAGGAGTTGCTTCGCGGCTTGCTCGGGCTCGACGTTTACCGGGCCATGGGGTCTCTCGCCCGTGCCCGGGAACAGGTAGCGCTCTCGCAGTTGAATTCAGCCTCCAACCGGCTCGACCAGCTGGAAGTTCCTACGGATGAGGAGCGGCTCAGTACAGGCCGGCGCCTGGAGGCCATCGTCTCCCTTTCCGGAGAGGTCGACCGGATCGAAGGGCACCTGCAGACTCTCGATGGGCGCCTCGACGACCTCAACAGGCAGCTCGATCGGACGGCTGATGCAAAGGGACGCCTCGAGCGGCTCGAGGCCCCGCCCGACATCGAGGAGCTCTCAGCCATGCTCTCCCGGGCAGCCGGAATCGCCGAACAGCAGGCGGCACGGTTCGAGGAGGTTGACAAACAACACCAGGCAGCGGTTTCCCGTCTCGGACTTCTCGCCACCAGGGAGTACCTGCAGCGGGTCGCGAACACCTACGACCGCCTCGATTCAGCAGATGCCGAACTGGCAGGCATCGACCTCGAGACAGCGCGGACCAATCTCGCCAAAGCCGAGAGTGAGGTGGTCGCTGCAGGGAAAGAACTCGACCGTTCCGTTCGAAGCCGAGACGAGGCGCGCTCGACTCATGCCGCTCATGACATCGCCCGCCACCTTGAGGCGGGAGCCTCTTGCCCGGTGTGCTTGCAGGTTGTGACGACGATCCCCGAAAGGCAATTCACCGTCGATCTTGCCGGCATCGAAAGTGAGGTGGTCGCCGCAACGGTGGCTCTCGACAAGGCACGGGCTCATGTCGCTTCGCTGTCTACCGCCCTTGCCCGGAAGGAGGCCGCTCACGACCAGTTGACTCTGAAAAGGCAGGAGTTGGTGGGCGACCTGAGGGACGCCCCGGCCCGTGAGGACGTGGCGGGTTTGATCCGCCAATTCGAGGAAGCGGAACGGATGGTTGCCGACCTCGATGAGCAGAAGCGCAAGGTGAGCCAACTGATCGCAGCCAGCGAAGAAGAGCAGGCAAGGCTGTCCGAGCAGCAAAGGACACTCGGGAAGACCCTGATGTCGGAGCGGGAAAAACTTGCCGACCTGAAGCCTCCGATTGCGGAAAGTGAAGACATCATCATCCAGTGGAAGGAGCTTCTCTCGTGGCGGGATGTCATGGTCGGGGAGATCGCAGACGGATTGGCCGGCCTCCAAGCTGGAATCGCGAAGACCCGGGGCGAGCTCTCCGGGGTCTCCGCCGCGCTCGAACAGAAGCTCGGCTCGCTCGGAATCGCTGTCGGTGACCGCTCGCCTTCTGTGGCGCTGGCTCGGGCCGAGGAGCAGGCCAAGCAGACCTTGAAGGAGCAGGAGGCTGCAGTCGAAATGGCCGGCGAGCTCCGCCAGGAAATCGAGACCGCAACTGGAACAGCAGCGGTTGCCGAGTCGCTGGCGAAGCATCTCAGGGCGGACGGGTTCGAGCGATGGATGATGGTGGGCGCGATCGCCGATCTGGTGGCTGGAGCCAACAGCATTCTCGACGAATTGTCCCGCTCGTCCTATTCCCTCCACTCCGACGAGGACGGGTCGTTCGACATTGTCGACCACAGGAACGCCGACGAGATCAGGCCAGTGGCGACTCTTTCCGGTGGAGAGACATTCCTGGTCTCTCTGGCCCTTGCCCTATCTCTGGCCGAGACCCTTGCCGCTGCGGGCGGATCGAAGCTCGATGCGATCATTCTCGACGAAGGCTTCGGGACCCTCGACGATGAGTCCCTCGACGTCGTGGCGTCGGTCCTCGAAAGTCTGACCATGTCCGGGCTGATGGTCGGGATAATCACCCATGTCAAAGCGCTGGCCAATAGAGCACCCGTTCGTTTTGTGGTCAACAAGGGCCCGGAGGGCTCGAGTGTGGAGGTGGTGGCGTGAGGTACACAGTTGAGTCATGGGACCCCGATTACGGTGCGCCTTCCACCGCTGAGCTCGAAGATGCCTCCGAAAGCGTCGATGTGAACGTCGAGGTCGTCTCCGATGCCTGGACCCCTGTGCTGCCCGACGCCGAGCCGCTGACCGACATGCTCTTCGTTGACGGGGTGAGGCGGGTTGATGCCAGCCTCTGGATCGAGCAACCACCTGATTTTCCCGGGTTCGCCCTCGCTGCGACCTACGCCGCCGGAGCAGTCCGGTGCAACGGCCGGGCGGAGCTGGAGTCCGCAGACATCGGTAGAGGGCTCTTCACATCCTCCGCCGCTGACGACATCGAATCGGCGGTGGGCATGTACAAGGTCAAGGCCACCAAAGGGACCACCTCGGAGGAGCTCTGGTTGGGCATTCAGCAGCGCATGGCCGACCTCGAAGCCAAAGTCGCCCGGGATGCGGGGCCGGCCGAGGTGGTTGTCGTCGACGGGCCGCTTTCCCATCACCGTGATATCGAGAACGCCGTCGGCTACATCAAGACCCAGAAGGTACAGTACCTCCCGATGGAGTTGCGGCCCGTGCTCACATCGCTTCTCCCCGGGTTCAGGACCCCCCTCTTCCTCACCACCACTTCCTGGAGCCGCTACTCGTGGTACCTGCGGCTGGCGAACCACTCCGGTCCGGCCGGGGGCCTGGTGCGTTGCGAGATCGATGGGGACGTCGATCGAGTCCAGGCAATCAGGCTCGCCGACAGCGTCAGCGCCTCGCTCCCGCGGTTCGCCTCCGAGCGCCACAAAGACCCGAGGGCACCGCAAAACCTCTATCCGATAGGCGGGCTGGAACGGGAGTTGCGCCATCGCCTCGGCGATCGGGAGATGGCGATCAGGGCGCTCCGCCTCGCCGCTGCGGCCAGCTGATCCAGGACGCAAATCGGGGGATTCAGACCACCCCCGACATCGCGATGTGGAGGACCGTACGAGCGCGGTCGAGTCAACCAGGGTCGTCCTGTCACCGACCCTTTTTCTGCATTCAGGGAGGAATGCGTTGGGGGTCTATTCGGAAACGATCGGGGCTATGTCGAGATTGTCGTCAACCCGGATAGCCTGGAGATCACCCGGTGGGAGGTAGTCGAGGAAGCTGATGCCACTGTCGACGACGGCGCCGCGGTCTGGTGCGCAACGAGCAATTCCGCGTCTGGACGGTCCACCACACGCTGATTATGCCCTTGTGCCCTCCCGCATGTCAGGAACTATTCGTGAATCCGACAATCGACGCGCCGTCCTCAAAGGCCCATCTGGATTCCGCGGCTTTCTCCCTCCGAAAGCAGCCTCTGCCGCTCATCGGGCTCGAGTATGCGATCGATGAGGACGTGTCGCTTCCTGTTGTTGGTGACAAGGACCAGTCCGCGTCGGCGGGGTTTGACGATTGCGGCGATCTCCTCCCAGCTGAGCCGGTGGTGGCGGAGGAAACAGACTCGGACCAGGCCACTGTCGTTGACCTCGATTGCGATGGGGTAATCGAAGACCACCACCGCACCGAGAAGGGTCCCGAGAATGCCGAATACAACCGGAACGGGCAGCGGCGAGTGCACTGCCAGAGTGAGCAACGCCATCCCGAGCAACATCGGGGGTGTAACCACTGCGAGCGCGACACGGACCTTCGACTCGGGAATCCGCAACGGCTCTGTTGTCTCATTCATGGTCAGGTAACTCTCCGACGGCAAGCCTATTTCAGATTAGAGCTGCGGCGACCGTCATCGACCGCACCCATGAGTGGCCCGATCCTCGTGGCCTAGATCTCTCGACGCGATGCCAGCGCAGCGCCGGCTATGACCAGAGCGACCCCCGCGATGGCGACGGGGGCGATTACCTCATTCCGGAAGACAACGCCGAGGATCAGCGCAACGACCGGGATCACGTAGCTGATGAAGGTCGCCCTCGTCGGGCCCACCCGGCCGATCAGGTTGCTCATCAGCACAAAACCGAGACCGGTGCCAAGCACCCCCACTGCGAGGGTCGCGAACAGCGAGGGCCATGCAAACGAAGAGTTCGCCGCGCCATAGAGTCCGTAAGGCAGTACGAGGATCACCCCCAGCCACTGCAGTCTCGCCATTATCGCCAGGGACCCGTGCCGTTGCTGCAGGGGAGCGACGATGTTGGAGGAAAACGCATAAGAGATGGTGGCGACGAGGATCAGAACCACACCAAGAGCGGCGGTGGGCCTGGTGCCGGACGAAGGCAGCGCAATCGCGATAACCCCGGCGAAGCCAATGACGAGCCCGGCAAGCTGGAGTTTCCCCGGGAGCTGTCTGAGGATGACAGCGGAGATGATCGCGGTGAATATCGGGGTGGCGCCGTTGAGCATCCCGGCCACTCCCGAGTCGATCCACTGCTGTGCGATCGGGAAGATCGTCATCGGGACAGCGATCCAAACCAGGGCCAGGGTCGCAAGCGCCGGCCAGTCCTCACGGGGGAATGCGCTGTGCCGGGTGCGGGAAACGCCGAACATGACCATTGCCCCGAACCCGACCCGGAGAAGAGTCACCAGGCCGGGATGGAACGCATCGAGGCCGATGGCCGTGAACAGGAACGAGGAGCCCCAGATCGCACTCAGACCGGCGAACAGCCCCCAGTCGGAGCCGGAGAATGCCTGGCGGTTGGTGCCGTGGCTGGTTGTGAGGACACGCGTCACTTGCTGATGAACCCCCTTCGGGAGATTCTGGTTGCGGCTTGCTCGATGTCGGGTCTAACGCCGATATGGATCCAGGTAGTCCGGAAGATTTATCCCGACGCGAAGATCGGGATCCGGAATCGGTTCACCAGCCACGATGCCAAGTGGAATCACACCGGCCCAGATATCGGCTTCCATATCGCTTTCGTCGTCCTCCGGCGGGCCATCACTGACTTTCGCACTCATCTGGTCGAGCGGGACCTCGATCGTGGCAGTCTGTCGGATCTCGGCCTCGGTGGGACGGCGTAGCTCATGAATCCGACCAGGGATGAGCGCTTCGACAGTTCGGTCGAGCGCGTTGATGTGCTCCTGGCCCTCGAGGATTCGGCCGTGCCCATGGATCACGACACTGCGGTAGTTAGCTGATGAGTTGAAACCACTTCGCGCCACCACCACACCGTCGATCAGGGTGACGGCGATGCTGAGCGGAGACCCCCGGCGGACCGCACGGGTGATCCCGGCCGCTGTCGACCCATGGAGGATGATGGTGTTGCCGGCGCGGGCATACAGGGTCGGCAACACCACGGGGCGGTCGCCGGCAAGATAGGCAACGTGGCAAACGAATCCTTCGTCGAGTATCTGGTGAATCGTGTCGAGATCGGAGACTGCCTTCTCGGGGAGTCTCCGGATGCGCGTTGGTTCTGTAGCCATTACTCGGGCTTGGCTTCTCTCGTCATCAGGCTCAGCATCGCCTCCCGGGGGCCGAGGCCCTCATAGAGAACTCTCCCGACATGGTTTGCGATTGGCATCTCCACATCAAACCTGGCTGCGAGGTCGATCACTGCCCTCGTCGTCTTGACACCTTCTGCCACCATTTGCATGTCACCGATCACCTCGTCAAGAGATCTGCCCTGCGCCATCCCGAACCCGACCCTGTGGTTCCGGCTCTTGTCGGAGACACATGTCGCAATCAGATCGCCCATGCCGGCGAGTCCGGCGAACGTACCCGGGCGGCCACCGAGCCGTACACCGAGACGCGTGAGCTCCGCAAGGGCTCGCGTTATCAGCGTTGCTCTGGTGTTGTCCCCGAAGCCAAGACCGTCGGACATGCCGGCAGCGATGGCCATCACGTTCTTCAGCGCGCCGCCCAATTCGGATCCCACCACGTCGTCGTTGGTGTAGACACGGAACAAAGGCGCCATGAATACTTCCTGGATGTGCCCGGCTGACTGGGGATCGCCGACTGCGACCACGGCGGCGGTTGGTTGACCGGCCGCGACCTCGCTGGCGAGATTCGGCCCGGTGAGGACACCGAACTGCGTCGGATCGTGGTCGGGGAGCAGGCCGCCGATTATCTCGGTCATGCGGAGTAGCGAGTCTTGCTCGATCCCCTTTGTCAACGAGATCACCGGGACCCGGGCTGGCATCACCGGCACGATCCGCTCGAAGACTTCCCTGAAACCGTGGGAGGGGACAGCCACCGCAATCAGGTCGGCGTCGGATACGGCCTCGGCCAGATCAGACGTCGCCCGGAGCCCAGGTGGAAGCTTGCATCCGGGGAGGTAGCGGCTGTTGAACCCGGACGCGTTGATCTCTTCGGCCACCCGGTGGTCGCGCGCCCAGAGGTGCACCGAGGCATTTGCCGCCGCCAGCCATGCCGCGGTGGTACCCCACGATCCAGCGCCGATGACAGCAACTCTTTCCATACCACCACGCTAGTGGTCTGTCGCCCAGTTACTGACGGCGTTTCTCCGGCCCTCGAGTCCCCTGACTGCGTCGAAGTGCTCCCGCAGCTCCCCGTGCGAGACGCGCGTTTCTCCTTGCCAGTTGACCTCGGTGACTCGGAGCTACGCTCGCCCTATTTGGCCGACAGACCACAGTGGCGTAACGGTTGCGACCGCCTAACCTTCGGCGGTAGATGAGCCTCTCCATAGGCATCGTCGGGCTCCCCAACGTCGGAAAGTCGACACTTTTCAATGCGTTGACGAATGCGGGGATCCTGGCTGCCAACTATCCCTTCGCCACCATCGAGCCGAATACGGGTGTCGTACCAATTCCCGATGAGCGGCTTCCAGTACTTGGCCGCCTCTTCGACACCAAGAAGATCGTTCCGGCGACAGCGACCTTCGTCGACATCGCAGGGCTGGTGAAAGGAGCGAGCGAAGGGGAGGGTCTTGGCAACAAGTTCCTCGCCAATATCCGCGATGTAAATGCAATCTGTCACGTGGTGCGTGCTTTCGATTCCGAGAACGTGGCTCATGTCGACGGCATCCAGGATCCGGCCCGCGATATCGAAACGATCGAGACCGAGTTGGCGATCGCCGACCTGCAGACCATCGAGAAGCGCCTGGCGCGCCTGGAGAAAGAAGTCAGGATCGACAAGAGCCTCGCCCCAAAACTCGACATCGTCAATCAGATCCGGGATATCGTCGGTGCGGGCGAAATGGTCTCGTCACGTCCCGATCTCATGGGCCGGATCGACCTGTTCGCAGACCTACACCTCCTCACCGCAAAACCGGTCATCTATGTATTCAACTGCGACGAGTCCGTCCTGGTCGACCCGGGCGCCAGGGCGTCGTTGCAGGCCCTCGTCTCCCCGTCGATGTCGATCTTCCTCGACGCGCAGATCGAAGTGGAGTTGACAGAGCTGGATGACGAGGAGAAGCGAGAACTGCTTGCCTCGGTGGGCCAACCCGAGCCGGGGCTCAACGCGGTGATCCGGGCGGCCTATTCGACGCTCGGGCTGCAGAGCTATCTGACCGGCGGCGAGAAGGAAGTCAGGGCGTGGACGATTCGCAAAGGAGCAACCGCTCCAGAGGCAGCCGGCGTGATCCACACCGACTTTCAACGCGGGTTCATTGCCGCCGAAGTCGTCGACTATGACGTCCTTGTCGAAGCAGGCTCCTGGGCAAGCGCTCGCGCCCTGGGCAAGGTGCGCACCGAAGGCAAGGGATATGTGATGCGGCCGGGCGATGTGGTGGAGTTTCGCGTCAACGTCTGAGGCGGGTCGCACGACCGCACCGAATTCCTCGATTCCGATGGCCACCGTTTGGGCGTATGATGGGTCCCGCCGAAGAAGCCGGCCGGGAGAGCCCCGTCAGGGGCGCCGAAGGGGCAACACCCTCCAGAAACTCTCAGGCATGTGGACCGTCCGGAATAGGCAACGCTGGAAGCGCAGCTGACAGCGGGAGGGCAGCGAGTTAAGGAACCCGATGTGCCCAACCCAAACGAAAGCTTCGTATCCCGCCATGTCGGCCCCGACGCGAGGGATATCGCAAAAATGCTCGAGGTGGTCGGGGCTGATTCCCTCGACGCCCTGATCGACGACACCGTTCCCGCATCGATCCGCGACGAAAAGCTCGATCTGCCCCCGGCCCTCAGCGAGCCCGATGTGGTCGACCACTTGCGGCAGCTCGCATCCAGGAACCAGGTTGTCCCGTCGTTGATCGGGTTGGGCTACCACAACACAATCGTCCCCCCGGTGATCCAGCGCAACGTCCTGGAAAACCCTGCCTGGTACACCGCGTACACCCCCTATCAGCCGGAGATCTCCCAGGGCCGGCTTGAAGCCCTCCTCAACTTCCAGACCATGGTCTCCGATCTCACCGGTCTGGACGTCGCCAACTCTTCCCTCCTCGACGAGCCCACAGCTGCAGCTGAGGCGATGGCGATGTGCCGGCGAATCTCTCGTGGCGACCGAACGGTCTTCTATGTCGATCCGGACTGCCATGTCCCCACGATGGCTGTGGTGGAGACGAGGGCGCGCGCCGCGGGGATCGAGGTGAGAGTGCTTGCTGACGATTCCGACCTCTTCCAGGCTTTCGGAGCGCTTCTCCAATATCCGGGGTCGTCAGGGTCTGTCGTCGACCATTCCGACCTGGTCAGCCGCCTCCGTGAGGCCGGTGCGACCGTGGCGGTGGCCACCGACCTCCTCGCGCTCACCCTCCTGCAGCCGCCGGGAGAATGGGGTGCCGACATCGCAGTTGGCTCCGCGCAACGTTTCGGGGTTCCCCTCGGCTACGGCGGGCCGCATGCCGGCTTCATCGCCACCAGGGAGGAGTACGTGCGCAACCTCCCCGGCCGCCTGGTTGGTGTATCCAAAGACTCCGGAGGGCGAATGGCGTACCGTCTCGCGCTGCAGACTCGAGAGCAACATATCCGCAGGGAGAAGGCCACCTCCAACGTATGCACCGCACAGGTGTTGCTGGCGGTGATGGCCGGCTTTTACGGAGCATGGCACGGGCCTGAGGGCCTGCGCGAGATTGCTGGCGAAGTTCACCGACTCACTTCCGAGTTCGCGGCAGCGGTCCGGGCCGCCGGACACGAGGTCATCAACGATGCCTGGTTCGACACGGTTTCGGTGCGGGTCCCGGGAAGGGCCCGCGAGATCATCGAAGCCGTCCTCGCCCGGGGCATCAATATCGGGCTGGTCGACGATGACACAGTCCGGGTGGCTTTCGACGAGACTTCGAATACCGCCACCCTCGACTCTGTTGTCGTGGGTTTTGGCGCCGAACGTGTCCGAGGGTCGGCACCGATCGGCCTTCCTGGGAGTTTTCGCCGCAGCACCGGTTTCATGGCCCATCCCGTGTTCAGTGAGCACCGGTCCGAACATGAGATGCTGCGGTACATGAGGAGACTTGCCGACCGGGACCTTGCGCTCGACAGGTCGATGATCCCGCTCGGATCGTGCACCATGAAACTCAATGCGACCTCGGAGATGATCCCGATCACCTGGCCCGGGTTTTCGGATATCCATCCGTACGCCCCGGTTTCGCAGGCAGCCGGATACCTGGAGCTCATCGGCGAGTTGGAGGCGTACCTTGCGGAAGCCACGGGATACGACCGGGTTTCGATTCAGCCCAACGCCGGGTCCCAGGGAGAGCTTGCCGGACTCCTCGCAATCGCCGCCTACCACCGTGAGCGGGGCGAGGGCAACCGGGACGTCTGTCTCATCCCGGCCTCAGCGCACGGGACCAATGCCGCCTCGGCGGTCATGGCCGGCATGCGGGTGGTAGTGGTCGAGACCGACGGGGCCGGCAACGTTGATCTGACGGATCTCGAGGAGAAGGCGTCAGATCACAGCGCCGACCTGGCATGCGCCATGGTGACCTACCCATCGACCCACGGTGTGTTCGAGGAGGGGATCAGGCAGCTGTGTGAGATTGTCCACGAGCACGGTGGACAGGTCTACGTCGACGGGGCAAACCTGAACGCTCTGGTCGGACTTGCCCGGCCGGCAACCTTTGGTGCCGACGTGAGCCATCTCAACCTGCACAAAACCTTCACAATCCCACACGGTGGGGGTGGGCCCGGAGTTGGCCCGATCGGCGTCCGCAGCCATCTCGCTTCCTTCCTTCCCAACCACCCGCTGCGGGAGGAGGCGGGCCCTGCTCGCGGGGTCGGGCCGATCTCCGGCGCCCCCTTCGGATCCGCAGGCATCCTTCCCATCCCGTACTCCTATATCAGGCTCATGGGCGCCGACGGTCTGCGCCACGCCACGAAAGTGGCGATCCTGTCTGCCAATTATGTCGCAGAGCGGCTCGAGGGTCATTTCCCGGTCCTTTACCGGGGTGACTCCGGCCGGGTTGCCCACGAGTGCATCCTCGACCTGCGTCCGATGACAAAGGAGTCTGGTGTGACTGCCGAGGATGTTGCCAAACGTCTTGCCGACTACGGATTTCACTCACCGACGCTTTCTTTTCCGGTGGCAGGCACCCTTATGGTGGAGCCGACCGAGTCGGAGAGTCTCAGAGAACTCGACCGTTTCTGTGATGCGATGATCTCGATCAAGGGCGAAGCGGAGCGGGTCCGGTCGGGTTACTGGCCCCGTGACGACAATCCGTTGGCCAACGCTCCGCACACTGCAGAAGACCTGGTGGTCGATGAGTGGAGGCACCCGTATTCGCGGCGAACGGCTGTCTATCCGGTGGATGGCTCGGCCATCGACAAATACTGGCCGCCCGTCGGCAGAGTCGATGGCCCGGGCGGTGACCGAAACCTGGTCTGCGCCTGTCCACCTCTCGAGGACTACGCCTGATTGCCCTTGACATTGCCTGGATAGGTGGGAAGGTAATACTCTGGGATCTACGCCGAAATGGGGGGGGGACTGGCCAAGGGTGGTAAGTCACTTTGAGATTCACCGGACAAGTCAAGATCCCAGACCTGGACTATCCGGCGGTGCCGGCATCGGTTCAGGTCGATGGCAACCAGATCGAACTGTTCGTCGAGGGTGAGAGCCTCGGCCGCTGGTCGCTGGTCGACGTTCGTGCCGAGCGGCTCATCTCGAGCGCCTTTTCCCTGAAACTCGCCGGAGAGGAAGTCACCTTCATTGCCGATCAGCCCACTGAATTCGCCTATGGCGGGGTGGAGGCAATGGCAACCGTGTGGGCGAAGCACCGGTCGATGCGCCTCCCGTTGCGGATCGTGGCCAACAGCCGGTCGCGCCAGGGCACCAAGTCTTCACGTATCCAGGACTTGCGGGATGCGATCGAAGAGAACCTCGCCGTCAATGCTCCCACCGCCCTCGACTCAGCCCGACCACCTGCTCGAAAAGAGGCTTCGAGCATTGCCTCACTACGGGAGCCTACCGGCCGCCGGGCAACAGAAGACGAAACGGGGGACTCAACCCAAGCGCCAACTCCGGTTGAGGATCGCGGGGCAGAGCCCGAGCCGGTTACCCACCGGGCCGCTGCGGAGACCTCCGCTGATGTTGCTGACACCGACTCTGCCGCACCCGACCCCCGCGACGCGGTCCCCGACTCGCCGGACACTCCCGACGCAGTCTTTGCCGAGCCGAAGAGCGAGCAGGTGTCCGAGCCCCCCGCCACTGATTCGGTTTTCAAACAGAGCGTCCCCTGGGCCAAGAGCGAGAAAGCTGAGACGGAGGATTCTCCCGATCTTGTGGCGCCGGTTCCAGCGCCGGAGGAGTCCGAACTCACCGAGCAGCCAATCGCCGAAGCTCCGCAGCCTGATGAACCTGAGGAGACTGCGGAGCCGGCCGCGGCCCAATCCGGGTCGGTGCCCTGGTTGGCGCCGCCGGTTGCCGACGACCCGCCGGCCGCAGCCGCCGCGACTACCTCCGAGCCTCCGCCCGGCGACTCCAAGGAGATCGAACCCACCCGCGAGCTCGAATATGTCCTCGACCTCGGCGCGTTCGAAGACAATGATCGCACCTCCGAAGGTGGCGATGACGATGACCGCGGGGACGATGACAGCGGGGACGATGAGATCGTGGCGGCCCGCCCTGCCGTTGTGGCCGATGACGACGAGGACGCCTCCCGGCCGATGGCGACGACCGCGGCCAGAGGAGGGATCGTGGGAGCCGTCCGTTCCGCGTTCGTGCGCAGTCGGGTCGAGCACACCCATGATTATGTGGAAGCCCCAGGAGGTCTCGGGATCAAGCGCCAGATCTGCGCCGAGTGTGGCCATATTTCAATTGGAGTCGAATAGGTCGTTCACAGAACCCACCGTTAGTACCGTGTCCCTATGAGTCGTATTCGTAGCGTGGTGCTTTCAGGCGGGTCCGGTACACGGCTCTGGCCCCTGTCTGTCGGGGCGAGGCCCAAGCAGTTCACCGATTTGTTCGGAGGGAAAAGCCTCTTCGACGCCACCTTGGACCGGGCGCGTGCCGTCCCCGGAGTAGTTGGCGTGATAGTTGTCTCCGGAGTCGCGCACACCGACCTGGTTGCTGAGGCCGTCGACGGGACCGACGAGGAGACGATCGTCCTGTCGGAGCCCAGCCCGCGGAACACTGCCCCGGCGATTGTAGCCGCCGCCCTCGTCGCGGACCCGGGTGACATTCTGGTCGTCCTTCCCTCCGATCATCTGATCCCCGACACCGTCGCATTCAATATCGCCGCGGAGAGGGCGATAGCGCTTGCCGAAGCCGGGGGAGTGGTCGCGTTTGGATGTGTTCCCGACCGGCCTGAAGTCGGGTACGGATGGATCAAGGCCGGGCCTGAAGTGGACGGCGGATTCGAGATCGCCGAGTTCGTCGAGAAGCCCGATGCCGCCCGTGCCAACGAGATGCTATCCGGTGGGTACCTGTGGAACTCGGGGATGTTCGTGGCGAAGGCGGCGACAATTCTCTCCGAGGTCGAGGGCACCGAGCTCATTGTCGCGGTGGAACGGGCTGTCTCTGAGCGCAACGACGGCCAGCTATCGGACGCGTTCTCGACCTCTCCCGCCATTTCGTTCGACCACCAGATCATGGAACGGACCGGACGCGGCCTCGTCGTCCCACTCGACGCCGGGTGGAGTGATATCGGCTCGTGGCACGCTGTCTGGCAGGTTTCCGAGAAGGACGAGGCGGGAAACGTCCTGATCGGCGATGTGGTGGCTGTCGATTCGACGAACTCACTGGTGCGATCGACGTCGCGCAGGGTGGCTGTCGTGGGAGTCGACGATACCGTTGTCGTCGAGACCGAAGACGGAGTGCTGGTCATACCCAGGCGACGTTCCCAGGAAGTGCGCGAAATTCGCCAGTACTTCGAGGAAAACGAAACCAGGCCGTGAAGCCGTCATATGTCTTGATGCTCCTGCTGGTCCTCGTCGCCGGTTGCACGGGCAGGCCCCCGGCGGAAGCGACGGGCGAGGAGATATATCTGCAGTTGTGTTCCAACTGCCATGGCGACGACCTCGGGGGAGGAGTCGGTCCGGGTCTCGGTCCGGGCTCGGCATCCGCAGAACATCCCGACACCTTCCTGGAGGCGGCCATCGTCGCTGGCAGGGGACGAATGCCCTCGTTCCGTTCCTCGTTGGACGACGATCAGCTCGTTCGGCTCATCGGGTACATCCGGGAAGTTCAGGGCCGGTGAGCCCACTCCCGGACGCTATTGAGCTCCACCCGGTTCGGATCCCGATGCGACACAGGTTCCGCCGCGTGGATCACCGAGAAGCGGTCCTGGTCAGGGGACCTTCGGGTTGGGGGGAGTTCTCCCCCTTCCCCGATTACCGGCCTGAGGTGACGACCAGATGGTTGGCGTCAGCGCTCGAAGCCGCCTGTTCGACGTTGCCCGAGCCCGGCCGACTCCGCATCCCTTGCAATGTGACCGTCCCGGTCGTCCCGCCGGAGGTGGCCGCAGCGCTGGTGGGCGAGTCCGGGGCGAAGACCGCCAAGGTAAAGGTGGGCGATCCCGGAGTATCGGCTGAGGCAGATGAGGAGCGCCTCGACGCCGTGGTCGAGGCGCTCGGAGCTGGCGGCAAGGTGAGAATCGACGTGAATGCAGTCTGGTCGCTCGAAGAAGCCACGGAACGGCTCGAACACCTCTCCCGGTTCGATTTCGAATATGTCGAACAGCCCGTGAGCACCGTCGAGGAGATGATCGAGCTACGGCGCCGGACCGGGGTGAGGTTGGCGGCGGACGAATTGGTGCGGCTGAGCCCCGACCCGCTCCGGGTTGTCGAGTCGGGCGCTGCTGATGTCCTGGTGGTCAAAGTCCAGCCAATGGGGGGAGTTGCGCGGGTCCTCGACTTTGCCAGCCGGACCAAGCTACCGGTCGTCATCTCTTCTGCCCTGGAGACATCGGTTGGCATGTACTCCGGTCTGCTGACGGCCTCCCTGCTCGATGATCTGCCCTATGCGTGTGGCCTGGGCACGGTTGCGCTGCTCGAAGGTGACCCGACATTGGAACCGCGGGTTGGCTTCGACGGCTTCATCGACGTGAAACGGGTGGATCCTGATCCAGCCCTTCTCGAGCGCTGGCGGCCCGATCGGCTCCGCGCGGCCGAGATGCTCCGGAAATTGCGAGCGGCGGCCAGGGTCCTGACATGACCCATCCGAATCCGAGCAGCGCCATGGCCTGGGTGATCGTCGACGAGCTGGCCAGATGGGGCGTGACCAGGGCTGTCATCTCACCGGGATCGCGCTCCTCCGCGCTTGCCCTCGCAGTGAACACAAGGGGAGACTTCGAGACCGTGGTCCACATCGATGAGCGTTCCGCGGGATTCCGTGCTCTCGGAATCTCGGCTGGATGTGGGAGCCCGGGTCTTACCGTGACGACATCGGGCAGCGCGGTGGCGAACCTACTTCCCGCTGTCGTCGAAGCCGAACGCTCGGCGATACCGCTGATCCTGCTCACAGCCGATCGGCCCTCGGAGATGGTCAGGCGGAGGACGAACCAAACCATGGACCAGGAGTCCGTCTTCTCTGGATTCCTCCGGGGCTGGTTCCAGATCGGACCCGCGGTCGACACTGCGGGTGAACCGGAAAGCTGGCGGAAAGCGGTGTCTGCTGCGGTGGCATTGGCAACCGGCGGTGGGGGGCCCCCCGGCCCTGTGCAGATCAATGTGGCGTTCGAGGAGCCGACGGTCCCGGTATCAGACGACGGAAGGTCGGAAGCGGTGCCGTACCGCGCCGACACCGGGCGCCGGGGGAGCAAGCCCGACCAGTCAATCCCGCAGGTTGTCCCGCCGGCGAGAATGAATCCGGGAAAGCGTTCGTTGGTGATCGCCGGGCGGGGGGATTACGACGCCACCGCACTCGCCGCCGTTTGTCGCTCTGCCGGTATCCCGATTCTCGCCACGACTCTTTCCGGTGCGAGAGGCGCCGGTACGGTTTCCGGTTACCACCACATACTGGTCGACGGGGTACCCCCCGGCCTGGAGCCGGATTGGGTGTATGTCGTCGGCCAACCCGGACCCTCGGATCGGCTGACGGCAGTGATGCAGACCGGCACTCCGGTAGTCCATGCCGACCGGTGGGGACTCTTCTCTGACGTCTCGGGGACGATGTCCGACGCCCTGGCGACCGATCCGGTAGCACTATTGAAACTGCACGCCGGCGATCAGGAGCAAGGTTGGTCGGACCGGTGGTCCGAAACCGATCAGGCGATTGGCACTGCCCTCGACATGTTGCTCGCAGAAACCGACAAGCCGACAGGGCCCGGCATCGCGCGATCCCTCAACGAGGTCGACTGGCATGCGCTGGTGGTGGCTTCGTCTCTTTCCATACGTGATGTCGACTCTCAGCTCACCCGTCCCGGCTGGGTGTTCGCCAATCGCGGGCTGTCGGGGATAGATGGTTTCGCTTCGACGGCGCTCGGTGTGGCAAGTTGCCGACCCGGCACTGTTGCGATCACCGGAGACCTCGCCTTCCTCCACGACTCGAATGCTTTTTTGACGGATGAAATGCCGTCTGCCGCATTTCTCGTTGTCGACAACGGGGGCGGAGGACTGTTCGACCTATTGCCGCAGGCGCAACACGCGCCCGACTTCGAGAGACTTTTCGTAACCCCTCCCGGGCGCGACCTGTCAGTCCTGGCGCGGTTCCACGGCCTCGGCTTCTCCCCGGTGGAGTCGATTGCGGAGGTCGTCCCGGAACTGACCAAGGCGATGGAGGTCGAAGGGGTGAATGTGGTCAGTGTGGCGGTGGACCGCAAGGAAGACCTGGCGATGCGGCGCACCCTCGACGGGGCGGCACGGGCGGTTTTAGCCGCCCGATAACCCGAGTGCGTCGAGCATCGGCTTCAGCTTCCACACGGTCTCTTCGAGTTCATCGTCGGGATTCGATCCCGCCAAGATGCCGGCACCGCTGCGGAGAACCGCAGTGGTCCCGCTAAGCAGCCCGCAGCGCAGGGCAACTGCGAACTCACAGTTTCCTTCCCGGTCGAACCACCCCACCGGCCCCGAGTAGCGCCCGCGTGAGGTTTCCTCCATGTCGTTGATGATGGAAAGAGCGACGGAGGTGGGCGTCCCGGCAACTGCAGCTGTGGGGTGAAGGTGGGGGAGGATGTCCCCGAAGTCGAAGTCTCCAGGAGTGGAGCCCTCGAAGCGGGTTCCGAGGTGGCGAATCTCCCCTACCTCGACGATGCTTGGCTCGGACCGCGTGTATCTGAGGCCGGCGGCTGAGAAGGCACCTCCAACCGAGTCGGCTGCGAGCCGGTGCTCCTCCTCGTTCTTCAGTGTTCGCAGGTCGGGGCGTTCATCAGTGGCCGAGCCCGCCAGCGGCATCGACTCGATGTGCCCGTTGCCGGTGCGGAGCAGGAGCTCGGGGCTTGCACCCACCAAGCCCTCCATGGCGTAGACGTGGCAGCCCGGCTGGGCGCCGATCAGGTACGCCGCTATCGAGAATGGGTCCAGTTCCCTGTCAAAAGTGGCCCTGAGCCGCCGGGAAAGGACCACCTTCTCAACACGGCCCCGCTCGATCTCGACAAGCACTTCGTTGACCATCTTCGGCCACCGCTCGGCGTCGTCTTCGTCGATTGTCCCGTGTGGCCGGGAGCCCGGTAGGGCCGTGAAAGAACTCTCGACGCTCTCGGGGACGATTACCAGCGAGCCCTCCTCGTCGGGGTCAAACGTGAAAGATGCGAAGGCAACGTCGGCACCTGTGTCGGTGAGCAGTTGCAGAGCCCGGTGGTAGCGCCCCGGGCCGGAACCGGGGTCGAGCACGCGACGGTCTCCCCGCCCGGCAAGAGTCAGGCCAGGACGCGCCCATAGGGCGTTGTACTCGGTTTTCGGGATCGTGTGTTGGTTCTCCACTGCTGACCTATAAGGGTAGAACCCCGTCGGGAAAGGAAATGCCTGCGACTGTTTTACTCAGTCTGGCGAATTGTGCGGCATCGCCGCTGACCATTGCCCGCAGCGACCCGACGCCATCGCCCCCCGGATGGACAAGGCGTGCATGTCGGGCCACGGCGTGGGCCGGATCGATGATGGTGACTTCGGGCCCTACCGCATCACGGATCGCATCCACGAGGAAAGTGAAATGGGTGCATCCGAGAACAAGGGTGTCGGCCCCTTGGCGAACCAGGGGAGAGGTGTGTGCCCTTACCTGTTCGATAACGTCTTCTCCATCGAGACGGCCCGACTCGACGATTTCAACCCATTCCGGGGCAGCCCTCGTCAAGACCTCGACTCCTCCGGCGTATTGGTCGAGCAAGCTCTCGAAAAGCTTCCCCTGGAATGTTGCAGCGGTCGCCAGAACGCCCACTATCCCGCTGCGACTCGCAGCGGCGGCAGGTTTGATAGCTGGTTCCATCCCGACGAAGCGCGTGGTCGGCAGTTCGTCCCGCAGTGAGGACAGCGCGGCCGCCGAAGCGGTATTGCAGGCCAGCACGATGGTGGTCGCGCCTTCGTCGATGAGAGCGTGAGAATGGAGGTGGGTCAGCGCCCGGACTTCCTCCAGTGTTCGGGTGCCATAGGGAGCGCTTGCCCGGTCTGCCGCATATACGACCTGTTCACCGGCGAAGTCCGGAATCATCTCGCGGAGAACGCCGAGGCCGCCCAGTCCCGAGTCGAACACCCCGATCATGGCCTTATCTCAGCAGGAGCTATCGGCGATCACTGGTACCGTCACCGACTTCTCGTCACGAAAGGATGCAATGCAGATCGACGGCTCGGTGGCAATCATCACCGGAGGTGCATCCGGTCTCGGGTTTGGCGCGGCTGCGAAGTTGGTGGCTGCAGGGGCGAGGGCTGTGCTCGTCGACATCAACGAAGCGAAGGGCGCTGAGGCGGTCGCCTCGTTGGGTACGGACGCTATGTTCCTGTCGTGTGACGTCTCCAATCCGGATGACGTCTCCGCTGCCACCGCCGGGGCAGTGGAGGCTTTCGGTAAGGTAGATTTGCTCGTCAATGCTGCAGGGATCGCGCCGGCGCAGCGCGTGGTGTCCCGTGACGGCGACCTGCATGATCTCGAGGTGTTCCGTCAGGCGATTGGCATCAACCTGATCGGGATGTTCGACATGATCCGCAACGTGGCCGGTGCCATGGCCCACAATGAGCCCTCCCCCGAAGGAGAGCGCGGTGTCATCGTCAATGTCGCATCGATCGCCGCCTTCGACGGCCAAATCGGCCAGGCTGCCTACTCGGCGTCGAAAGGCGGAATCGTGGCGATGACCCTCCCCCTCGCACGTGACCTGGCCAACCTCGGGGTCCGCGTGATGACCGTGGCTCCCGGGATCATGGACACCCCCTTGCTCGCCGCCGCCCCCCAGGAGCTCAAGGACTCCCTGGCCAACCTCGCCGTCTTCCCCAAGCGCCTCGGCACTCCCGAGGACTTCGCCAAGCTGGTAGTAGCCATCGTCGAGAACTCAATGCTCAACGGAGAAGTGATCCGCCTCGACGCCGCAGCCAGAATGCCAGCCAAGTAAGCCGGGCGAACGTCTCTCCCCCAAAGGCGGAGCCGTCTGGGGGAGATGTCGTGGCGTAGCCACGACAGAGGGGGAGTGAGATCTGCTGCCCATTGATCTGGTTGGTTCTGGCCCGGCGGCGAGGGTGGGGCGTTCCCATCAACTGTGCTTGCGACGCGTCCGCTCTCAACTGGGAGAGTCTCAGTCCCCCTTACCTCCCGGCCCTTTCGGGCCGGCAGGGACGGACCTTTCCCCCGTTCGGCTTCGCCTCCGGGGAACAGCCGCTCCCTCGGGTCGCTTGGGGGACAGCCGCTCCCTGCGGTCGCTACGTGGCAAAGCACCGCCATGAAGTTGGCATTGGTCTGTTTCGACGGGATGGAAGAGCTGGATCTGGTCGGGCCCTGGGAGGTGCTCCGGATGTGGCAGCTGCAGTGGCCGGACGACGGGGCCGACGTGTTCACTGTGAGTCTCGACGGGTCTACGGTCACCTGCGCCAAAGGGATGCAGATAGTGACCGACATGCTCCTCGGTGACTTCGATGGCGCTGACGTGCTTCTCTACCCGGGCGGGCAGGGGACCCGGAGGCACATCGGAGACGATTCCCTGGCTTCCTGGCTGCGAGAGACGATGGGCACTGGCACGCTGATGACCTCAGTCTGTACCGGTTCGTTGGTGTTCGCTGGTGCCGGGATGCTGGCTAATCGCCCGGCGACCACCTATTGGTCCCAGCTGGAGACTCTCTCTCAACTGGACCCGACCATCGAAGTCCGCCCCGATGACCGCTTCGTCGACTCGGGTGAGGTGATCACGGCTTCAGGAGTCTCCGCAGGGATCGACATGGCCCTGCATTTGGTGAAGCGCCTCCACTCCCCGGAACGGGCAAGCGAAGTCAAGCGAGCGATCCAATACGACCCCCAACCCCCGGTCTGAATTGCAAGGGAGGACGACCCAGCTCTCCCTCCGCTGTGCAACTACTCCCTCCGTTTACCGTGAAGGGAGTACCGGCAACCATTATCCCTGGAGGGTGGAGAGATCTCACTCACGGAGCTTGGGACGCGTCCGATCTCAACTTGGGGAGTCTCAGTCCCCCTTACCTCTCGGCCCTTTCGGGCCGACAGGGACCTTTCCCCCATTCGGCTTCGCCTCCGGGGGAACAGCCGCTCTCTTCGGTCGCTGGGGGGACAGCCGCTCCCTGCGGTCGCTAGGCCAGGCCTTCGATGCTGTGGGGGTTTTCGAGACTGGTCAGGTCTCCGGGGTCCTGGCCGAGGGCCACGGCTTTCACGACTCTGCGCATGATCTTCGCCGACCGGGTCCGTGGCAGGTCATCGACCCATTTGATGCTCGACGGTCGGAATGCCTTGCCCATGGTGGTGGCGACAGCATCGGAGATCTGTCCGGTGAGGACGTCGGTGATCTCGGTCCCCGGCGCGGGTACCAGGAACAAGCTGATGGTCTCCCCCTTCACGTCGTCGGGGACACCGATGGCGGCTGCCATCACCACCTCCTCCCTGGCAACGGCAACTGACTCGATCTCGGCGGGGCCGATCCTCTTGCCGGCGATGTTGAGCGTGTCGTCGGATCGACCGTGGAGATACCAGAATCCGTCTTCGTCGACCTCGGCCCAGTCGCCGTGGACCCAGGTGTTCTCGAACCGGGACCAATACGTCTCCAGGTATCTCTCGGGCTCCTTCCAGAAACCGCGCGTCATCGCGGGCCACGAGCCGCGGATTACCAGCTCGCCAACCTCGCCCCGGACCGGGTTCCCGTCCCGGTCGTAGACGTCGGCGTCGATCCCGAGCGACGGCGCCCCCAGTGCGGTCGGTTTGATCCCCTGGAGGATGTTGCAGGAGAGAATGCATGCCCCGATCTCCGTGCCGCCTGAGATGTTGATGATCGGCCGCTCCGAACCGCCCACCTCTTCGAATAGCCATCGCCAGGGCTCGGGGTTCCATGGCTCTCCGGTAGATCCGAAGGTGCGGAGACGGGAAAGGTCATGCTTGGCTGCATGTTCGGACCCGTGGGGTTGGAGGGCCCGAACCAGCGTGGGCGACAGCCCGAGGATCGTGATTCCGAGGTTGTCGACGACCTGCCAGATACGGTCGGGGCCCGGGTAGTCGGGTGCGCCGTCGTAGGTGGCGATGGCCGATCCGTAGGCGAGACCGGCGACGACCATCCACGGCCCCATGATCCAGCCCATATCGGTCGACCACATGAGAACATCGTCACGGGTCACTTCGAGTTGGAATGCACCCTCCGCGGCGAGCTTGACGGTCAGCCCGGCGTGGACGTGCACCGCTCCCTTGGGACGTCCTGTGGTCCCCGAGGTGTAAGCGAGCAGGACCGGGTCCTCGGCATAAGTCTTGGCAGCAGGCTGCGGGACGGCCTTCTCCATCTCCTCGTGCCACCAGCGATCCCGCCCTCGCGTCATCGGGGTGTCGTCGCGGGGGACGTAATCAACCACTAGTACCGAGTCGACGCCACCGCTACTCTCGATGGCGAGGTCGGCGACCTCTTTCATTTGGACCAACGAACCGCGCCGCTGATAGCCGTTGGCGCAGATGACCGCTTTCGGCTTCGGGTCCCCGAGTCGTGTCGACACCGCCTCCGCCCCGTACCCGGAGAACACCGGGATGAAGATCGCTCCGATCCTGGCGACAGCCAGAAGAGAGATCACGGCTTCCTCGTTCATCGGAAGGTAGACGGCAACCGCATCTCCCCGGGAGATGCCCAACCCGGTAAGGGCCCCGGCGAGGGACTCCACCGATTGGTGCAGTTCGCCGTAGGAGAGCTCCCGTGTCTCGCCCGACTCTTTCTCCGAGCGGACGGCGACTGCGTCGGGATTGTCGAGCCAGCGATCGACGCAGGCAACGCTGAGATTGAATCCACCGTCTTTGAACCATGTTGCCCACGGGTGGCCCCTGGAGGTGTCCCTCACGATCTGATACGGCGGGTCGAAAGGAAGGCCGAGAAAATCGACGACAGCAGACCAGAACCACTCGGGGTCTGCAGTCGAACGGTTCAGCAGGTCGGGGTAACTCTCGATGTGATGGCGCGCCATGAATCGGGCGGTGTTGCTGGCGGCGACCCGCTCCGGGCCAGCAGTCCAAACGATGTCGTATTCCAAACCTGATCCTTACGCCTTGCCGGTGGGCGTTCAGGCTAACGCGCTCGCAGCCACTCATCGGTGGGAACAGCCTCGGGCCGCCACTTGTAATGTTCTTCTGATGAATGCGACCAACCAGGAAGTCGAAAGCCCGCAGACAGGGAGACCTTCGAGCGGCCAATTCGACGATCGGCTATTCCGTCGCCGGGTGCTGACGGTGGTGGTGATCCTCCTCCTTGCGAGCGCCGGGCTCTGGTTCGTGGGCCAGATCGCCGATCTTCTGTTCATGGTCTTCGTTGCGTTGTTTGTCGCGGTGGCGATGGAGCCACCGGTTCACACCCTCGCCAAGAGGGGATGGTCGAGGGGTGCCGCCACCGGACTGGTCTTTCTCGCGGCCGCGATCGTCACCGCCATCTTCCTGATCGCCCTGGTGCCCCTTCTCGTGAGTCAGGTGAGCCAGCTCATCGGCCAGTTGCCGAGATACGTCGAGACGGTGAGCGCTCTGCTCGAGGACTGGTTCGGGTTTGAGATCTCCCAGAGTGAGATCTCAGATCAGTCCAACGCGGCACAGGATTGGCTCGCGGGGAACGTGGGGAGCCTCCTCGGGGGAGTGGTCGGGTTCGGCTCAACCGTGTTCGGCTTCGTCTTTTTCGTGATCACCGTCGGGCTCTTCGCCTTCTACATGGTCGCCGAGCTGCCCAAGTTGCAGCAGACGGTCCTCTCTGTGTTGAACCCGGAGCGCCAGAAGAGTGCTATCGGGATCTGGGATACCGCAGTGGAGAAAATGGGTGGGTACATCTACTCGAGACTGATCCTCGCCGTACTCGGGGGTACGATCTCGGCACTATTCCTCACGGCTCTGAAGGTCCCGTTCAGTGTGCCCCTCGGGATCTGGATCGGTGTGCTCAGTCAGTTCATCCCCGTTGTGGGGACTTACCTCGCAGCGATACTGCCCGCGATCGTCGCTCTCTCGGTCAGCGGTACCACAGCACTCTGGGTCGTCGTGTTCTTTGTGCTCTATCAACAGATCGAGAATTTCTTGATTTCCCCGAAGATCACCGAGCGCACCATGGCCATCCACCCGGCGGTTTCGGTCGCGGCGATAATCGTCGGCGGGTCGATTTTGGGTCCGATCGGGATAATTCTTGCATTGCCCTTCGCCGCCATCGTCCAGGCACTGATTTCCACCAGTATTCATAGGCATGAAGTGGTCTATCAGGGTCGCGAAAAAGTCGCGTCAGACTGACAGG
>JBHJOQ010000129.1:0-13768 GCA_050329555.1 Acidimicrobiia bacterium
ATCCACATCGACGACCACGACGACCCCGAGCCCCCTGCTGATCTGTCGCAGACGATCACAGTGAGTTTGGAGGCTGACGAGGGTGCCCTCGTGGTGTCTGTTGACCCCGATGACCGCCACGTGATCATGTCAAATTTCGAGCTGTCGGCCAGTGCTGACAGTTGGGAATCGACCGGCGAACTGCGTCCGGTGACGGTGACTGACACCAGGTCGGCCGCGCCCGGTTGGAACGTTTTCGGTCAGGTGAGCATCTTCGAGTCCGACACTTCGTCGTTCCCGGGTAGCTACCTCGGCTGGACACCGAAGGTCCTCTCCCAGTCAGACGGTCAAGGAGTCAACGAAGGTGCGCTCGTCGCACCTGGATTCCCGTCGGGTGACGGTCTCTCGGTTAGCTCGGGCCTGGCTTCTGCCAGCCCGGGTTCCGGGATCGGTACCGCGCAACTGTCGGCTGACCTGTTCTTGGTGGCTCCGACCACCATTGAACCGGGCACCTACGACGCCCTGCTGACCATCACCGCAAGCTAACCAACCAACTTCCGGGTGGGACACGGGACGCCGTGCCCCACCCGGCCAAGACGAGAGAAGACGGATGAGATGCAACTGGTGATGGAAGCGATCTCGCGAACGTGACGGCGCCTACATGTTGAAAGCAGAGGCCGTCGATGAGTTGGACCGTCCAGTCGTCGGTGGTGGGGCGGCTGGCCTGCGAGCGTCATTGGCTCTGGGCTGGGTGGGTCGGCTGATACTGGCCGTAGGTGCGACTCCACCGCGCAACCGCACGGCACACGAAGTCGATGGCCACCGGGGTTGGCGATGACGCTTATCTCGAATGGGCTCAGGGCCGTTCTCGCCGCCGTGCTCTGCTGCATGGCACTCGGGGCAATCGCTGCGCCATCGGTAGCCCAGACGACCCCCCAACAACCGTCGACTGCGGTCACTTGGGGTGTGATTCCTTCCAGCGCTGACGGCCCTACCGGTCGAACCGCCTTCGAATATCTACTGGACCCCGGTGAGTCGGTGACGGATTGGTTGGGGGTCTCCAACTACGGCTATCAGGATCTGGAGCTGGAGATATACGCCACCGACGCCTTCACCACTCCAGAAGGAGGCTTCGACCTCCTCGCTGCCAACCGGCCCCCCTCAGATGTCGGATCTTGGGTGGAGTTCGGTGTGGAAACGATCGTCGTTCCAGCCCGGTCCCGCACCGACCTGCCATTTCGGTTGACCGTCCCTCCCAACGCCACACCTGGCGACCATGTCGGTGGAGCGATCGCTGCCTACGTGACCGAGACCGACGGTGCCGAGGGAACGGTTCGGCTGGACCGGCGCATCGCATCCCGGATCTATCTCCGGGTTGCGGGAGACCTCAACCCCCAGCTAGCAATCGAAAGTCTTCGAGCCGATTTCACCGACACCCTCGTCCCCTTCGGACCCGGCACGCTTTCGCTTTCTTACACGGTCACCAACACCGGGAACGTTCGCATGTCCGGACCCACGACACTGACAATCTCCGGTCCGTTAGGGATCGGCCTGCGTCCGGTCGAAGTCGGCGCCCTGCCCGACCTGCTTCCCGGCAACAGTCTCGACTTCGTGACGGTAATCGACGACGTCGCACCTCTAATCTTCCTTGACCTGACGCTGCGGATCGACCCGAGCGCTCCGGGACTCGGCAACGTGGAGTCCGTCGCCGCCACCACCCAGGTATGGGCGATATCGGCTGTCGGTTTCGGGCTTGTCGCAGTGCTGCTTGTCGCAGCCCTGTGGTTCTGGTGGAGTCGGAGACGTCAGCGGTTGGCCGACCGTCGAGCCGAGACCGAGGAAGAGTGACAGAAAGACGCGAGTCGTCGTGATTGCTCCCAATTCTCATTCTATCTCTTATCCTGGGAGGCGTGACCATCGACCTCGACCAGGCCATCGCTGACCGACTGGCGGCGAACAACCTCAGATACACCGAAGGGCGGCAGAGCCTGGTAAAGGCCATCGTCCGGGCGTCTGGCCCCCAAACGGCCGAAGACCTGCATCGGAAGCTGCGCAGAAAGATGTCCCTTGCATCGCTCTACAGATCGCTGGGCCAGATGCAGGAGGCGGGTGTTTTCACGGCCCTCTACAACCAGGGTCGCATCGCTCGCTTCGAGCTAGCCGATTGGCTCACCGGACACCACCACCACCTGGTCTGCGACAACTGCGGCAAAATCATTGAACTCGACCTCGGCCGTAGCGGGGAGGAAGCAATAGACAAGGTTCTAAAGGCCGCGGCGAAGGCTGTCGGGTTCCAAGAGAGGGACCACCTGCTCGAAATAGTCGGGCTTTGCTCCGATTGCACCGCCTGATCTGCGAGTAGACGTTCCTGTCGTCTGTGCCTAAGACCTGGTCCGGGCATCTTCTGTCCTGCTCCACTGTGCAGATCAAGGCTGTCGGTCGATCACGAGACGCTCGCCCCATTTGGCCAGCCGCGCCTCTTGCCACGATACTGCCTCTGAAAGTCTGAGGGCGTGAGCCACTGGTAGCGGTGAAGTCCATGAGCGAAGCCGGAATCGCCAATACTTGCCACAGGAGAACCGGATCTGAGGCCATCACTCCACTGCCGACACCTCTGCTCAGGATTCTCGGTCACGAAAGTTAGGCCCGCAAGTCCAAACACCGAGTTGGGGGCCACCCGGACCAGGCGCCTCACATGGCAGCATCCGGAAAGTACGAGGTGATGATGAAACAGTCCGCTCCTCCGAGAAAGGGAACGGCCATCTCACAGAAGTCCGGCCCCGCGTCGGGAGGCGTGGTCTCCAGGGTCAGCATCTCCGGTTCGAGAAGATCGAAACCCTGGCCCACACCCAGTGCTCATGCAGGCCGGGTGTGTTGTGGCTGTAGAAGCCGAGACCGTAGGATCGTCGGGCTTGCGCGGCAGACCGAAGGAGTTCCGGCGCCCTCTCACTCAACGCGACGGAGTCGGCGACGCAGAGCAGCTCGAGATACTCGGGCCAGAGGTTGATGAAACCGTTGCGTTAGCCCGGGACTCCACTCCGCGACATAGTCCGAGACTGAGAAACCCAGCTGCCCTGGACGCATCGAGGCGGCCTTCGACGATGTGCCCCGATGTGAAGGTCAAGACATGATCGAGCCTGAGATCGGTCTAGCTCATTTTCACCGACGCTGTGGCTCCCAGGAACGCGCTCGCCATACGACGCCCACGCCGGAGCCGGCAGCCAGGTCGATTCCGATGATGTCGAAACCGTCACTCTCGCAGAACGAAGCGGCTCGAAGATTCTCGGTGTAGCCGGGATCGTCCACCAAAGTGGCGCAGGTGTTGTGCAGCGACTCGTAGCCCAGGATCACGATATCCTGTAGGTTTCTCGAATCTGCAATGCGAGTGTGGACTGCTCGATCGCCACTAGTCGCGGACCAGGGCGGAGTCGTCGAGCCTTCAGGGTTTCGATGCACTACTGTCCTCGCAATAGGAATAAGAATTATCCTAGACATAGAAAAAGCAACCCGAAAGCGCAAGACTTGAATCTCATCCATGGCTGCGAGCGAGTCGCGGCGTTCGAGCGCAGCTTCGACGTCGAGGCGGCTCCCGATCGCCTCTTTGGCTCCGGGCACCCTCGCCGCAGCTTCCAGCGCCTCACCCGGCCGGATCAGAGCCTCCGAGGGCATACACGCCCAGTAGGTGCACTCTCCACCGACGAAGTCGTGTTCGATCAGGCCGACTTTGAGCCCTCCTCTGGCTGCAACGTCGCCCGCATTCTCCCCCGCCGCACCGCCGCGAAACTATTAGAACGTCGTAGTCGTTGTTAGTCGCCGCTTCTTCAGCTGAGCTCAATACGTTCCCTACCTCAGCCCTCGATCAGGTCGCAGCCCGGCTGATATGTAGATCATGCAAACCAGAATTATCAAGGTGGTGGATCTGGGTGAGCTCACTCCCTTCGAGCTCACCGGTCACGGCCGTTCCGGTAATGTCCCACTCAGAACCGGTCTCCTCGTCGACAAAAGCGTCTCCGTCGGCCCGGAACGTCAACGCCCTACCGTCCAGCTCAGACGAAAAGACATCACAGTCCCAGTCCAGAGAGCCGTGGACCAGATACGAGTGACGGTCTGACAAACCGGCGACGGATCGACGCCGTCCTGACCACAGGAATAGTGCCCCTGACCAGGGAATATAGCGTAGTGTTCGTCTCAGGCGTCCTCGATTCCTTTCGGTCTGGCAAAGGGTTCCTGAGTCCACCAACCAACGAGTTGCCAACAGCTAGAAGACCTCGAAGAAAGCGATGAACGTCGATCTAACTAACCGGCCATCAAACTGCTTTCCTGGAGGAGGAATTGGAATGTCGTCGCATGGATCATTGCAATACTCGGATGCTGTCAGGTCGAGTCCCTCACAGCGTTTTGTCGCTCTCAGCGACATTTCCACGAGCCGGACTCGAATGCGGCCTGGTCCGGCTTCACGAGGTCACCTTCTCCGGCATGCTCAAACCACTCGGTTCGTCGGAGGTGAACAGGTCGAGGAGCGGTGAGTAGCGGTAGATCCGGTTTCTCTTCTGACCGGTTGTCTCCTCGGCGATGCCCAGCCCGGTCGCCTTGTCGAGCAGCGCCCCGATGGTGGTCGGCGACGCACCGAGCCGCTCCACTGCATAGGCGGCGGTGATGAGAGGCTGTTTGGCCAGGAGATCCAGCAGCGGGACCCCGTAGCGGCCAAAGCTCTCGGTTGCGGCCAGTCTCAAGTGCTCTTCTCGCAGGTCTGAGATGGATGCCGCGGGCGCGGCGGCGTCGTTGGCGATGACCACAACGCCGGCGAGGAAGAAGCGCAGCCAACCCTCCCAGTCGCCGTTGCTGCGAATCGATCCCAACCGGTCGTAATACTCCGAACGGTTCTGCTTCAGGAACAAGCTGAGATAGAGCAGCGGCCGGGTCAGCACACCCCTCTCGACCATTAGCAGAGTGATCAGGAGCCGACCCACCCGTCCGTTGCCGTCGAGGAACGGGTGGATTGTCTCGAACTGGGCGTGGGCGAGCCCGGCATGAACCAACGGCGGTAACGCCCGATCATCCAGGAACGCCTCCAACTCACCGAAGGCTTCCGCGAGGTCGTTGGGGCTGGGCGGCACAAACGTCGCCGTCTCGATGGTGCAGCCGGCCGGACCGATCCAATTCTGGGTGGTACGGAACTGGCCAGGCTGCCGTTCCTGGCCGCGGACACCGGTGAGAAGCTCCTCGTGGATCGCCCGGATGAGACGACCGGACAGCGGAAGGTCCGCCAACAGCCGCAGACCGGTATTCATCGCCTTCACATAGTTGACCGTTTCCGCCACGTCGACCGGTTGGACCATGCCCGGTACGTCGATCTCGAACGCCAGCAGATCATCGAGACTCGACTGGGTTCCTTCGATCTGTGAGCTGAGCACCGCCTCGCGTCGCACATACATCGCCACGAACAGGTCCGGGTTCGGGAGGCTGCGGGCGAGCCCGTCCAGTCGACCCACCGCCAGATCAGCTTCAGACAGTAGCCGCACAAGGTCGGCATCCCACTGCACCGGGGGGTCAGGAGGAAGCGGCTTGGGCACGAAGGCCTGGTAGCCCGCCAGTTGGTTGACGTAGCGGCCAGATCGGCTGCTCATCTATTCCAGACCTCTGGGAGTACCACCATGATCCACTATCATATTCCAGATTGACGAATATTACTGGAATAAGAGTACGCCTTGTTCCAGCACCACTTGGCACGCAGGCGGCTCTCGGCAGGTTCGCACCCTCCAAGGCGTTTCTTCCAGCAGGGGCGTTCACCTCGGCCAGTCTGCGGTACACGCCTCAAAAACTGCGGAACATCCCAACCCCACCGGCGTTCCCGTCCCGGTTTGAAGTCGAGGACAGCGTTTGCGCCGCTTACACCCAACCCTTGAGGGGCGGGGCGAACGCATGTCCGCAGTCGACTCCTCGACATCGAAGAAGGCAGGGTCGAAGTCGAGTGGCGCCCACTCGCGCATCTCCTCGTGCTCGGCAGTCGGGATTGGCCAGCGCCTCCAGCAGATCTGCCTATCCCCACGGACCCATCACGGCGTCTAGATCGCTCTCCGCGACATTTCCACTGAGCCCAACCCACCCAGGATGTCGATGCCGCCGATGGACCGAGATTGGCAGGACTGCAACCTAGTACATCGATCCGAAGCCGGGGATTACGGATCTTGGTGGTTCTTATGCTCGCACCGTTTTCCAAGGATGGAAACTCACCCAGTCTTAGCTTGGCCGGTGCGAATCACGGTGTCCGAAACGGGTCCCCTTGTGCGTTGAGGGTTTGCGCCAGCAACACCGCCGCATGTTCGATGGTGTCTTCAGTGAGCTCGTGTCCTCCCGGAATCAAGGTCAACCGGTCTTGGTGGCCGGTCCTCTCGAGAAGCTGCAACAGCTCGCCGAGTGGAGCGTCGATGTCATCGGTGCCATGAAGGTATGAGATGTCTCGCGTTGTCAGTAGTTGCGGCCGATCCAGAAGCGTCACTTTCGCCAATACTTCGGCGAACTCAGAAGTGTTGCCGCCCTTCCATGGCGAAGCCGGGCCGGCCCAGGCTGGATCACTGACAACGGTGCCAACCGCCACGACGGAGCTGATGCGTGGGCTACGGCTCATCGCCACCAGCGCGACCTCTGCACCGAGCGAGTGGCCGAGGAGTCCGATCGGGCGCCCACGTTTCGTACCGGCCACTATTTCGCAGAGCTCGGCGGCGGCGGTGTCAACCAGCCGGAGGTAGTCGATGATATCCAGCAACCCGCTTGGATCAACGCCGGTGATGCGCCGTGCGCCGTGTAGAGGAAGTTCGACGGCAACCGCTTCCAAGCCGTGTGCGGCGATCAGACGGACACGGTTCTCCCACTGTTCAGCACAACCGCCTTGACCGTGCACGCAGAGAACCAGCCCTTCACCAGGGTCGCCCGAGCGGACACTGTGCGCTAAGGCGCTAGTCGAATCGGTGTTCACATCACTCCTTCTCGTGCGGGTTTGCGAGCATGTCCGAGACTTATTAAGATTGATTCTCATTATACGTTACATCAAAAGGATTGTAGATCGCCATGCACACCCGGCTTTTTGGTTCAATTGCAGTACTTATGACCTTGCTGTTCGCCTGCGGTTCCGGAGAGGTCTCGACCACCGTTGCCGACACAGAAGTCTCCGCCGGCATTGAAGATCTAGGCGGCTGCGTCGAGACGTTCGACCCGAACGTTGACTACTTCCCGGACAGGGTGTCCGCCGATGTCAGCCTCGGTTGGTCGGTGGCCTACGAGCGCAACTACAAGGTCGTGCGCACCGGCTTTCCCGATCTAACAGGGGGCGGCCAGGAACGATTCGACACTTATGTGCTCGTGCAGTGCGGCACCCCGGCACCTCCCCTTGAGGGTGAATTGGCCGACGCCACGGTGATTGAAGTGCCGGTAGCAAGGGTGGTCGCCACCTACTACGAGGACATCACGGCGTTGTTCGAGCTTGGTGTTTCCGACTCAATCGTGGCGATCCCTGACCCTGCCTTCCTCACCGAAGCGACGAAGGCGCTTCCAACGAGCGTGATCGACGGCATGGAGTCAGGCGAGGTGGCGAATTTCGGCGACAGTGTCAGCGCCGAGTTCTTCGTCGACCTCGGACCCGATGTCGTGTTCTCGTACTCGGTTTACGGGTACGACGACCACGATCTGTTGCGAGACGCTGACGTCGCCGTGGTGGGCACGCTCAACGCGGCCGAACCTACACCGCTGGGGGACGCTGAGTGGATCGAGTTCTTCTCGCTCTTCTTCAACACAGAGGAAGAGGGTGCTGCAGTGTTCGACGCGGTGAGCGCCCGCTACGAGGAGCTGACGAGGCTCACGGCCTCGGTGCCACAGGTCACCGGGGTAATGTTCGTCTCGCCGTACTCCGCGGAGTATCTCGAAGCGCACCTGAATAGTTGGGGTGCGCGACTGATCGAGGACGCCGGCGGGACGAACCTGCTCGCCGATACCTCCGCTCCAGGTAACCCGCAGTCGGTCTCGCTCGAGGCCGCTGCCGAGGCCGGCCTCACAGCTGGCATATGGCTGACGGAGTTCTCCGCCTTCGACTTGTCTTCGGCTCGGGATAACATCGCCGGACTCCCGGTCGATGACTTTCCGTCCGTCGCTAACCGGAACGTCTGGAACATCGGGCTCACGGATGCAGACCGCAACCTGTTCTACGGAGTGTGGTCGACACGTCCCGATCTGCTCCTTGAGGATCTCGTGTCGATACTGCACCCGGAGCTGGTGCCCGGCCACACCCTGAGCGTCCTCGAACCGCCGATCAAGCCCTGACGCTTGCCGACCAGCTTCCGGAGCGCCGCAATCGCTGCGGGAGCGACGCTCGTGCTCGGTTCCGTGATCATTGTCGCCGTATCGATCGGGTCCATCGGCGTGCCAGTCAAAGATGTTTGGGCGATCATCGCCGACCGCGCGCTGCCGGGTCGGTTGGTGCAGAACTGGGCGGTCTCTGACGAGCACATCGTCTGGAATCTCCGACTCCCTCGGGTGTTGCTCGGTGCTGTTGTCGGCGCAGCCCTCGCCGTGTCCGGGGCGGCGCTACAAGCGCTAACTCGCAACCCGCTCGCGGACCCCTTCTTATTCGGGGTGTCGTCGGGAGCGGCACTCGCTGCTGTCGCTTCACTGACGGGCACCCTCGGACCGCTCGCTGGCCTGTCATTGTCGGCCTCGGCGTTCGTCGGGGCGCTTGCCACCACCTTTGTGGTGTTCGCTCTCGCTGCCAACCATGGAAGGCTCGACGTTCTCCGACTGGTCCTGTCGGGTGTCGCTGTTGCCCAGGTGTGCAGTGCGCTCACCACAGTGCTGCTGCTGAGCGTGAGTGGCCGTGACAGCGCGGTTACGTCGGTGCTGGCTTGGCTTGGTGGGAGCCTGGCGCGGGCAACGTGGGATGGACTCGCCGCCCCACTCCTCTCTACAGCCATCGGTGTGATCGCGTTGTTGGCCGTATCGTCGTCGTTGAACGCCGTCTCACTCGGAGACGACACTGCACTCGCGGTGGGTGTGGACGTCGGGCGGCTTCGTGTTGGAGTGTTCGTCGTCACCTCGCTACTGGTGGGGGTCGTCGTTGCACGGTCGGGAGCCATTGGCTTCGTCGGCCTTATGGTCCCCCATATGGTTCGTCGGCTCGTTGGGACGGACCACAGACGGCTCCTTATTTGGGTTGCATACGTCGGGGCCTTACTGATGGTGGTGGTCGACCTCGTCGGTCGAGTTGTCATCGCACCCAACGAAGTTCCCGTCGGCGTCATGACGGCACTGATCGGTGGGCCTTTCTTCATCTGGATCCTCCGCCATCGCTCCGGGAGATTCGCTTGAGCGAATACTGGTCGCTGGCGCATCCGGTGGACGTCGTTGGCGTGACGCTTCGCCTCGGTGGTTCGACGATTGTCGACGCACTCGAGCTGCATTTGCCTGCTGGATCCTTCGTCGGGCTGATAGGTCCCAACGGCAGCGGCAAGTCCACCATCCTGCGATGCCTCTACGGTGCGCTGCAACCGGCCAGCGGTGCCGTCCTCATCGACGACCATGAGATCGACGAGCTATCGCAGCGCGCCATCGCCCAGTTGGTGGCCGCCGTCCCCCAGGAGCAGCCGGGCGATCTCGAAATCACGGTGCGCCATGTCATTGAGCTGAGCCGGATCCCCCACCGTCGGCGCTGGGCGAGCTGGAGCGCGCACGACGAGAGCCTCGTTGTCGGCGCCGCTATGGCGTTCGACGTCGAGCATCTTCTCGACCGACCCCTCGTCACGTTATCGGGAGGCGAACGGCAACGCGTCCTGATTGCTCGTGCGATCGCGCAGGAGTGCGGTGCATTGCTCCTCGACGAACCGACGAACCATCTCGACATCCGCAACCAACTGCTGCTGCTCGACCAAGTGTCGTCACTGGGCTGCACAGTGATCGCCGCCCTCCACGACCTGCACTTAGCTGCGCGATTCTGTACCCACGTAATTGCGTTGTCCTCGGGTCAGGTAATCGCTAGCGGACCTACACACACCGTGCTAACCGCCGACACGATCCGTCGAGTCTTCGGTGTGTCGGCCCGGTGCGACCTCGACCCGTCATCGGTCCGCCCACGAGTGTCGATTCTTGATGCTATCCCCGATTGGACCCCCGAATGAGCCGACGCGTCCACCCGGCGCCACCGCCGACGCATCCAGCCTCGCCGTGCGCACCTCTATCGAAGCGTTACGACCTGAGCACACCCGCCGGGCGCTCAATTAGGTTTCGGCCGTGATCGCTGCACTGCTGCGGTCAGAGCCTCTTTTTGTTCGGTGGGCGACCGCCGAAGCAGTTTCGATGCTCGGGTCGGCGGTTACAGCGATCGCGTTGCCGATCTTGGTGTACCAGATGACTGGATCGGCAGCGCTCACGGGTCTGCTCTTTGCATTGCGCGTGCTGCCGTACCTGTTTGTTGGTCTGATCGCCGGGCCGATCGCCGACCGAGGCAACCGCCGCATGTTGATCATCGGTGGCAACATCGCCGAAGGCATACTCACCGCCAGCATCCCTATTGCCGCCGCCTTCGGCATGCTGACTGTCGCCCACATCTACATCGTCACCCTCGCGTCGGCCACGGTGTTCGTATTCTCCGATGCCGCAGTGTTCGCAGCCGTTCCCGCTCTGGTCGGCAAAGAACGGCTGCCGGCCGCGAACGGATTCCTCGGCGCCCTCCAATCGGGCAGCGAGATCGCCGGCCCGGCGATCGCCGGCGTGATGATCGCCTCCATCGGAGCTAGCGCGACACTCTGGATCGACGCCACCAGCTTCTTCGTCGCCGCAGCAGTCCAGCTCACCATCTCCTCGAACTTCCGCGTCTCGAACGGCGCCGCATCTGCAGGACCAGGTCGGATCCGTCAGCATCTCGGTCGCGCCCTCCGGTTCATCCGCGCTGAACGAACCGTCTCCACGCTGCTGGTCGCCGGGTTTGGTAACTCCTTCGCATTCGGAGCCGTGCTCGGCCTACTCGTCCCGTATGCCATCCAGGAACTCGACCTCACCTCCCAAGACAGCCGGATCGGTATGCTCTATGCAGCACTCGGAGTTGGCAGCCTCATCTCCGGGCTGCTCTTCGCTCGACTATTCGCCACCACTCGGATCCACTGGCTCACCCCTCTCAGCCTCGCAACTTCCGGCGCCATCGCCGCGGCATTGTCCTTGACCAACCGAGCCACGGTCGCCATCGCGCTCCTGCTTGTGTTCTCGACCGCTATCACCTTCACCATCACCGTCGGCATCACCTACCGCCAGCTTGCAGCTTCCGATGACCTCAGATCGACCGTCAATGTCATCGGTCGAATGATCGCCTGGGGCGGCCAACCCTTCGGTGCGGCAACCGGAGCGCTTCTCGCGTCGCTCACAAGCGTCGCCGTGTCCTATCAGACTGCCGCAGCCGTCATGGCCGGTACCGCCATCTACGCACGAATCCGACTACCCCGGTCTTCACCTCGATAGCGACGGCGTACGAGAGGCGCCAGCGGCCACGGAAACCACCCACCCTCGGCCTGATGCCGGACCTTGCCTAATGCGGGTCACGCATGACATATCTGAGACACAAGCGACCCGCCCAAACTCTAATCGGCCCAGATTGACGACAATCGCGGTCCGTGTCGGGCGGCTGGTCGATACATACGCCCTCGCAAGGGTAAGACCCGACCTGTCGTCGCAGCTCTGGGAGTCGCCATACTTGTCTACCAGTCGACACTCCAGCTAGTTCAGGCACGGAAGGCCGTGTGAACCGTCTGGGCAGTGAGCAGGAACAGGTCCGGGCGCTGCTGGAAGCTCCTTGGATCCCGAGCATCGAGAAGCACATCGAGACCAGCTGCATCCTCGGGGTCGAGAGCGTCGCCCACAGCTTCCCGAAACCCCTCGTAACGGTCAACGATATAGCGACGCACCCTGGCGTCGAGAGGGGCCCGATGCTCTACGACAAACGTCCGGCTCGCTCCGGGGACGAGCCCCGCATCGGCAAGCAGCAGCGGCCAATCTCGCCCACCGCCCACAGCTTGATCGGTGAGATCCCACTCGCCGGCCCAGTAGTCGCTCATGGCGGCATCGAGGCGGGCGGGCATGCTTGGTCTCCCCACTCCGTAACCGCCAGGGAGCACACGCACCGGGAGGCCTCCTTCGGCCAATGCCAGGAGTCCCCCATCGGCCAGACGGTCACCGAGAAGACGTAGTGCGGCGAGGGGGTCGGGAAGGTGGTGGATCACATGCGATGCCCAGATCAGGTCCGCAAAAGCAAGATCGCCTATAACGCTCTCGAGCTCCCCGTGACAAAGCGCAACTCTGTCACCAACACCCAGCGATCGCGCTCGTTGCTCTGCGCTCTCAAGGAACGGGAGAGTGGAGTCGAGAGCGGTGATCCGAGCATCGGGAAAGAACTCGGCAAAGGCACATGCGGCGTACCCCGGCCCCGAACCGACATCAATGATGCAGCCCATCAGTCGATTTCCCGAGATCTCGCTCAACCACATGATCGCGTCCTTGACCGCCCCGAGCGACACGTGCCCATCACTTTCGAGGCTCTCGAGTTGGTCGTCCCAGGGACGGGGTACATCTGATTGACCGGCCATCGAATTGAGAATAGTTATCACTCCCGCCCTATGTCACATCGCCGGCGGTGTCGGCCCTCGCGACTTCAGCAGGTCCCGCCGACAGTTGAAAACGGTTATCAAAGCCAAACGAATGCATGTATCGCAATATGTTTATATGTGCCTATAATGGATCCGTGCAGAAGGAACCGGGAATCGAGGATGCTGCCCAACTCTTCAAGGTATTGGGTAATGGGTCGAGGCTCTGGATCTTGCTGCTGCTCGAGGACGGGGCGAGGACGGTCGGCACTTTGGCTGAAGAAACCGGCATGAGCCAGCCTCTGGTCTCCCAGTATCTGCGCGCACTCCGACAAGCCGGTCTGGTCAGAGCTGTACGGACAGGTAAGGAGGCGAAGTACCACGTCTCGGATGCCCACGTAACACATCTAGTTGCCGATGCGCTGGCCCACGTCAGCGAGAGCGATCGGCACGAATCAGGAAAGGACCTGACATGACAGAGACAGAGAATCAGGCAGAGCACACGCTCGCCGACCACACCCACGGAGAAGGCTGCGGCCACGACGCGACTACGCACGAGGGCCATGTCGATTATCTCCATGACGGGCACAAGCATGCCCTCCACGGCGACCACTACGACGAGCACTGACACCTCCCGGAACCGAGCGCGGCTTGGGGCGATGAGACTCGCCCTTGCGGCTCGATCCGAGAGCCCCAGGCCGGCACCAATCAGCTGCGCCTAGGACATCATCAGTAGAGGGGCCAATCACGCGAGAGGGACCCAGCTGGTTGGTCAGTGACCTCCGTCTCCGAGGCTGTGCAGGTGCGCAGCTTTCCAATTGCGAGCCATTGGATCACGACGTGCGCATCCCGATAGGTACGAGCTCTACCTTCGGTGGACCAACACAGGGCCAACAGAGCCAGCATGAGATGCGTCTGGCGTAACGTTCTCCCCGGTCAGAGGAGTAGAGGGCATGTGCGAGTGACGGTCTGAAAAGTCAGAGGTCGTCGCCGCGTGACGACCAAGAGAGAGCCGCCCAGCGGGCTTAGCCCCCGATCTAAGACCGGCAGTCTTGTGACACACCTGTGACACAGGCGACCCCGTCGAGCGCAAAGCACCAGGTTTATGGGGGATTGCGCAGGAGTAAGCGCATCCCTGATAAGGATGAGGTCCGTGGTTCAAGTCCACGTGGGCCCAC
>JBHJOQ010000031.1:0-6055 GCA_050329555.1 Acidimicrobiia bacterium
TCTGGGGGATCCCACGGTGGCAGCTGAGATGATTGGGTCGGCGTTTGACGATGTCGACCCGGCCTACGACTTGCTGATCGCCCCCCGCGGGTGCACCCTCTTGACCCCGGCCCTCGCAGACACCCGCAGAGATCGATCAGGGCTGGGGCCATGTCCGCCGTCGTTTTCCAGTTCGCGGCGTGATCGCGGATGTCTCTCTCTCCCAGACGGAGCCGTGCGATGTCCTGGGTGATGGTCGTAGCGGGTCTTGCCGGTGGTGTGGCCCTCCTTCTCTTCGGCCTCGACCAGCTGACCTCCGTCCTTCGCGAAGTGGCTGGCGACCGTCTGCGCGCCCTTCTCGGTCGCGTTAGTGCCAACCGATGGCTCGGAGCCATCGTGGGCATGACTGCGACCGCGGTGATGCAATCCTCTTCGGCGGTCACGGTTCTGATCGTAGGGTTCGTTGCGGCCGGATTGATGACCCTGGTCGGCTCCCTTGGCGTCATTCTCGGATCGAACGTAGGCACCACCATCACCGCCCAGGTCGTCGCATTCGACGTGGTCGAGTGGGCACTGGGCATCGTGGCACTCGGTTTCGCCACGATGACCTTCGCACGAACCGAGCGTCTGCAGGGTTGGGGCAGGGCGATCCTCAGCCTCGGGCTCGTGTTCCTCGGTATGGGGGCGATGGGCACAGCGATGGAACCCCTTCGAGAACTGCCCGAGTTCGTCGACATCATCGCTGGCCTCTCGAATCCGTTGGTGGGGGCGCTGATCGGGGTGATCTTCACGGCGTTGGTCCAGTCGTCCTCGGCTACGACGGTCCTGGCGATCGTCCTGGCCTCTCAGGGCTTGCTCACTCTCGAGTCGGGCATCGCTGTCGTGATCGGCGCGAACATCGGTTCCTCGGTGACTGCAGTAATCGCCTCGTTGGGCCGCCCCGCCGACGCGAGGCGGGCCGCCATTGCCCATGTCCTGTTCAACGTGGCTGCTGGCGTGGTGTGGCTCACCCTGCTCACCCCGCTCGCGGAGCTTGCTGTAGCCGTGTCCCCAACTCGTGCCGACCTGGCAGGGACGGAGCGGTTGGCGGCCGAGGCGCCCCGTCAGCTGGCCAACGCGCACACGATCTTCAATGTGGCAACGGTGGCCGTGTTCATTTGGTTTCTCGAGCCCATGTCCCGGCTCCTGCATCGACTGGTTGCCGACCAACCCGAAGAGGCAGCGTCGGATCCTGTATTCCTCGACCCCAAGCTCCTCGAAACGCCGGCAATTGCATTGAGTGCGGTGGCCCGGGAGGTTGGCCGGCTGGGAACCCTCGTCCTGGCGATGCTCCGCGCTGCTCCCGGTGCAGTGCTCAGCGGCCCCAGAAGTGAGCTGCGACAGCTCGAGACGTCCGACAGCGATGTGGACGTCCTCTATGACCACATCATTCGATACCTCGCCGAGCTCGCCGAGAAGGCGTTGCCGGAAGAAGATGGGCGCAGGGTCCTCGCCTTATTGGAAGCGGTCAACGGGCTGGAGAGCATCGCCGACCTCGTCGAGACGAATCTGGTGGCTCTGGGAAGCCGGCGGCTCGACGTCGGCGTCCAGCCCGCAGACTCAACCCGACACCTGCTCGAGTCGGCCTTCGCGACCGTGACCGGACATCTCGAAGACGCACTCCAGGCGGTGGTCGAGGGCGACCCGGATACAGCGCAACGAGTGCTTGCCAGCGAGAGCGAGATCAGCGGCCGCCTGGCCGACATGCGAATCCGTCAGGCAAGCCGCATCTCCCCTTACCGCCAGGACCGCCGGATCATGTACGCCATCGAATCCGACATCATCGATGTGCTCAAGCAAATCAGCTATCTCACCCACCGGATCGTTCGCTCCATCCAGCCCCGGACCTGATGTCACTCCATCGATGCGGGGGCCCATGGCATCAGGAACGCTGCCTGCTCGGTTCGTGGATCACGGCTTGAGCAGCGGCCAACCTGGCCACCGGGACGCGCGGCGGCGAGCAGCTGACATAGTCGAGGCCGAGTCGGCGGGAGAGGGCGATCGACTCGGGATCCCCTCCGCGCTCACCACAGATCCCGGCGTTCAGGCCCGGACGGGTGGACCGTCCTTTCTCGATGGCGATCCTCATCAACTCGCCGACCCCATCGACGATGGCGAACTCCATGTCCTGCATCTCGCGGTAATGCTCTTCGAGACGACTGGCGATCTCCGAGAAGGCGCGGTAGCTCTCGGGAAACTCCGCTGCCATCTCGTCCATCCGCTTGGTGGCCCGCGTGCCGGCAACTACGTCTTCCCCCTGAGCGTGGTGAGATAGTCGCCCTCGAGCGTGGGCTCACCGGTGGTGGCGTTGCGTAACATCGCCACACCCGTAGCGGAGTCCTTGCCCATGTTTCCGAAGACCATGGTCTGGATGTTCACCGCCGTCCCCAGATCGTGGGCAATGCCGGCGGCGTTCCGGTAGTCGACTGCCCTCTTCCCGTTCCACGACCGGAACACCGCTTCGATAGCCAGCGAGAGCGGCTCCCTCGGATCGTCGGGGAAGCTGCGTCCGGAGAAGCGCTCCACGATCGCCTTGAACTCAGTGGTTATCGCGCGGCAGTCCTCGGCGGTGAGATCGGAGTCACTCGAGACTCCGCGTTCGATGCGATAGCGTTCCAGCACGTGCTCGAAGGGATCGTCGCGGATTCGAGAACCACTGACCCGAACATCTGAACGAGCCTTCGATAGGAGTCGTGTACGAAATGGTCGCCGTCGGTGAGCCTGACCAGACCCTCGGCCACAGAGTCGTTCATCCCGAGGTTGAGGACGGTGTCCATCATTCCCGGCATCGAGAACTTGGCACCCGATCGGCAGGAGACCAGCAGCGGGTCTGATGCATAGCCGAAGGACGCGCCGGCGGCAGACTCGATTGTGCGGAGAGCAGCAGCGACCTCGTCGAGCATGCCCTCACACAGGCTGGTCGTTGTCATCCCTGCCCGTCCTTGTAGTGACGGCTTGCTGCGGAGCCAGTGGCGACGACCCGGCGACGACCAGTATTGAGGCGGCCCCGAAATGGTCGCAGACATGGCCGCCCCTGGACCTTCGAGCCACCTAGGGTGACGCCGATGTCGACGGTAGTCGCTATCAAAGGCTGGGTTCTCCCCGATCGAACGGATCGGGCCTAAGACGTGAAGTTCCTGGCATCGATCATCGCTGGACTTTCGGCGCCTTTGCGCGGGGGATCCGTGAAGGCTGTGGTCCGGATCGTCCTCGTCATCCTCAGTACCGTCGCGTTGTTCAGTGTTGGGTTCCAGGTGGTCATGGGCACCGAAGGGCGGGAGTTCAGCTGGGCGACGGCGGTGTACTGGACCACGGTGACCATGACCACTCTCGGGTTCGGAGACATCGTGTTCACCTCCGACCTCGGGCGTCTCTATTCGATCGTCGTGCTTCTCGTCGGCGCTCTGTTGATTCTCGTGATGCTGCCCTTCACTTTCATCCAGTTGGTTTACCTGCCCTGGCGAAACTCGGTCCGGGAGGCGCAGACACCCCGGAGTCTCCCCCTTGAGACCAAGGGGCATCTCATTCTCACCAGCTCGGGATCTGTCGAGGATGCGCTGATCCAGCGCGCAGACCAGTCGGGAATGCCCTACGTCCTGCTTGTCGAGAACTCCGAAGATGCGCTCCGCCGGAGCGAGGCGGGCTACCGGGTGATGGTCGGAGCCCTCGATGAACCGGAGACATATCGAGCCGCGCGCGCCGAGGAGGCGGCAATGGTCTTCACCGGCCTGTCCGACGAACGCAACAGCAATGTCATCTTCACATTGCGAGAGGTCACCGACACCGCCGTCGTGGTTACGACAGCTCAGTCGGAAGATGCCGTCGATGTACTTCATCTCGCGGGCGCCGACCATGTCATCCAGTTGGGACGTTCGCTCGGATACGCCTTTGCCCGGAGGATCCTCACCGCCGATGCGAGTTCCAGCGAAATCTCCCGCTTCGACGACTTAGTCATCGCTGAAGCATTGGCAGCCGGGACCGAGCTGGTTGGCAAAACCCTTGCCGATCTCGATCTGCGCAACCGGTTCGAGGTCTCTGTGGTGGGGCTATGGGATCGCGGTCGGCTCCATGCGGTGGTTCCTCATCTCCGCATAGAGCAATCTTCGATTCTCTTGCTGGCCGGTTCGGAGGAGGCGCTCGCCGCCTATGACGCTTCCGTGGTCCCGCCAGACGCGAAGTCGAAACGGACACCGGGGCCGGTGCTGATCATTGGTGGGGGAAGGGTCGGTCGGGCGGCGGCCGAGGAGTTGACAGAGCGATCGGTCCAATTCAAGGTCGTGGAACGTATCCCTGAACGGGTGCGCCATCTCGACCCCGCCAATGTGGTAGTCGGTGACGCCGCTGACCTCGATGTTCTCCGCGCGGCGGGTCTAGACGACGCAAAAGCGGTGATGGTCACAACTCACGACGACGACACCAACGTGTTCCTCACCCTCTACTGCCGGAGGCTCCGGGAGGATATCGAGATCCTCGGTCGGGCCAGGGTCGACCGCAATGTGTCCACCCTGCATCGGGCGGGAGCCGACTTCGTCCTGTCTTATGCCGCCACCGGAGCCATCGAGGCTTGGAATGTCCTCAAGGAGGGTTCGACTCTGCTGCTGGCCCGGGGCCTCCTGGTCTTCCGGCTGCCGATGCCCGCTGAGTTATGCGGGAAGCGCCTCGGCGCCGTTGACATCGCGGCTGACACCGGGTGCACCGCCATCGCCATGGTGGCCGAGGGGCATGCTGTCACCCGCATTGACGCCGACACCGTATTGCGGCTGGACGCCGATCTCCTCCTGATCGGCGACGAACAGGCCGAAGAGCGGTTCCTGGAACGATACGTCGCCAAGCACAGCCTCAGCTTAAGGGAAAGGCTTGCTCGCCTGGCCAGGTCTGAGAGGTAGGAGCCCAGACGCCGCGACACCGACCGCCCGTTCACCTCGGTGGGTGGTGCTACAAATGGTTGGGTGGATCCAATATCGGGGCTCGTTTCGAACGGAATGGATGTTCCTGTCGAGCCATGGCATGCCTTGACCACCTCGGACGTCGAGGAGCGTCTTGGGACCGGGTCCAGCGGGCTGAGCGAGTCGGAGGCTTCGGTGCGGCTGAGTGCGAATGGCCCTAACCGTCTGGAGGAGGAGCCACCGCCCCCGGCTTTGCTGGTGTTCCTCCGGCAGTTTCGCAGTCCGTTGATTTTCATTCTGCTGGTGGCAATGGTGGTCACTCTGCTGCTCGCCGAGTACCTCGATGCGGTGGTGATCGGAATAGTGCTGTTATTGAATGCCGTCATTGGCTTCGTGCAGGAGCGCAAGGCTGAAGGGGCGGTTCGGGCGCTCATGCAGCTCGTTGTTCCCGTGGCGCGGGTCGTCCGGGACGGACTGGACCAGGAGATCGACAGCCGCGACCTCGTGGTGGGAGATGTCGTGCTGTTGGAGTCGGGTGCCCGAGTTCCCGCCGACCTCCGGCTTGCTTCGACGGCGGCGCTGCGCATCGACGAGTCGCTGCTTACCGGGGAGTCGGTCCCGGTATCGAAAGGCGTCGATCCTGTGCCAGCCGATGCCCCGCTGCCCGACCGGACCTCGATGGTCTACACCGGGGCGGTGGTGACTTCTGGCCGGGGCTCCGGGGTAGTGGTCGCCACCGGAAATGCCACCGAGCTGGGCGCGATCGCCGGGCTGGTGAGAGCTGAAGGCATCACTGAGACGCCTTTGCAGCGCCGCATGGGCCGCTTCTCCCGGATTATCGGGATGGCGGTAGCCGTAGCCGCTGTGGTGGTCATTGTCAGTGGTCTGATCCTGGACATCCCGCTCCACCAGATCTTCCTCGTAGCTGTGGCGGTAGCTGTATCGGCTGTACCCGAGGGTCTCCCGGTGGCAGTGACGATCACGCTGGCGATTGGGGTGAGTCGGATGGCGAGCCGGAAAGCGATAGTGCGTCGCCTTCCCGCTGTGGAGACGTTGGGCAGTACCACCGTGATCGGTTCGGACAAGACCGGCACCCTGACGATGAACCAGATGACCGTGCAGGAGGTCTGGACACCCGGGCGCCGGTTCAG
>JBHJOQ010000078.1:0-5435 GCA_050329555.1 Acidimicrobiia bacterium
GTCGGGTGCTGGCGAAGCCGACATCGAGCTCGATGAACCGGCTCATCGCAATCAGTCCCAAGCCGACCGCAACCCCGGCGATTGTCATGGCGATCAGCGTGAGTCGCAGGAGCCACAAGTTCCGGCCGAGCGTCGATGCGGTGCGCTCGATCGTGACGCTGGCTTCGGTAAGAGTGGCGTCATAAGTCTCTGTGATCCCTTCGAGCGTCTCGAGGTCGTTCCCCAGTCGGGTCAGGGCAAGAGAGAGTTTGTCGGCATCCCCGGCGAGCCCGGTAGCTGCGGGCACCAGTTCTCGAAGCGACTCACTTTGGGCTCGCAAGTCGTCGGGCAGGTCGGCGAGAGCCGTTTCGACGCTGCGCAGAGATTCGTCGAAGGGTTGCTCGGGGGAGTAGGTCACTCCCAAGAGAGTGAGGGCGCGTAGGGCTCCGTCGATTGCCCCGGCCGCCTGGATCGCGGCGGGCATGGCGATCCTGATCGCCTCGAGGTCCGCGGGGAGGTCGGTTTCGAGGAAGGTGGCTATTTCCTCGATGTTTGCTGCCCCGGTGACCGCCGTTGTCGAAACCCCGGAGACGCCCTCGGCAGCGGCAGCGACCCCGGCGCGGATTTCAGATGTTGCGTCGTCGATGATGTCGACAGTGTCGACGATTGCATGGATCGCTTCGCTGGACACATCGATGGTGGCGTGGAGGTCGCGCGCGCCGACCTGAACCATCAAGAGGCCAGAGATGAACGCGATGATGCTCGTGGCTGCGGTCACGGATCCCGTCACACGCAGAGTTCGACCGAGCCGCGACGGACTCGAGATTCTGATCATGAGCCAGTCGCGTACCCCTAGAACCTGGCACGCAAACGTTTGAGGCCCAGCCCGGTCGGGTACCTGCGTCGGCCATGGAAAACCCCCACAGCCCTGCTCGCGCGCATGAACCACCCCAGAGCGCAATTCGCGCCAATCAGCTGACGAAGAACTTCAACGGCGACACCGGAGTCTTCGATGTCGACCTGGAGGTCAAGGCAGGAACCATCCTTGGGTTGATCGGGCCGAGCGGGTCCGGCAAGACGACCACTGTTCGCCTCCTCGCTGGGTTGCTGACCCCGTCGTCAGGGACCGCCGAGGTGTTCGGGGAGCGACCGGTGAACTTCAAAAGGGAGACCAGGGCGCGATTGGGATACATGCCTCAGGACTCGATCCTTTATCCGGCCCTCACCTTGCGCCAGAATCTCGATTTCGCCGGTTCGCTGTTCGGGATACGCCGCACCGCCAGAAAAGAGCGGATCGATAAGCTCATCGACTTCCTCGAACTCGAAAGCGCCGCTGATCGATTGCCGGCGGCATCGTCGGGTGGGGAGAGGCGGAGGAACGCACTTGCCTCGACCCTGATCCACAACCCCGATCTGGTCTTCCTCGACGAGCCCACGGCCGGGCTCGACCCTGTTCTGCGGAGGAAGCTGTGGGACCGGTTCGACGACCTCGCCAGGTCGGGAAGAACCTTGGTTGTGACCACCCAGTACGTGGGAGAGGCGGCGTATTGCGATCACGTCGCGGTGCTCGCTAATGGCCGGGTCCTCATCGTCGACACGCCGCAGGGCTTGAGACGACGGGCTTTCGGTGGCGAACCGGTCGACGTTGCGTTCGTGGCGCCGATCTCGGCTGCGGCAATGGGCTTCCTGACGAACATGACATCGGGTGTGGCTCCGCTGGTGATCGATGACCACAGCGTGAGGATCGTCGCCGATGACCCGGGAGAGACGGTTCCGAGGATCCTCGAGTGGGGCTTGGAGAACGGGGTAGAGATCGAACGAGCCGAGGCCTTCGCCCCACCGTTCGATGACATCTTCGTCGAGTTGGTGGAACAGCTTTCGGAAAACAACGAAGAAGCTTCGGACAACCATGAAGAGGTGGTGTGAGTGGCCATAAAGCAGGGTTTCGTCGCCAACCTCATCCGCACGGCCGGCTTCGTTCGCAAGGAGTTGAGGTCGGTATTGCGACAGCCGAGGCTGATCCTATCCCTTGTGGTCGGGCCGTTTCTGATACTCCTCATTTTCGGGTTTGGTTATACCGAGCAGACCGACCCTTTCCGGACGTTGCTCGTCCTCGAGAGTGACGACGCCGGCCTGGCAACCGATATCGAAGGGCTCGGCGACGCATTTGGCTCCAGTATCGACCTCGTGGGCACGACCACCGACCAAGACGCTGCTTTCGACCGGTTGGAACGCAAGGAGGTCGATCTCTTGATTATCGCGCCGACCAATGCGCTGGAGACCATCGAAAGCGGCGAGCAAGCGGAGTTCAGCGTGGTACACGAAGAAGTCGACCCGATCATCCGGCAGGGCATTGGCCTGCTCGCCACCCTCTCGGTCGATGAGGTGAACCGCCAGGTTCTGGCTGCCATCGTCGCTGAGGCGCAAGACCGTTCGGTGGCGGTAGAAGCCCCGGCAACCGGTCTCACCGCGACCGCGGGGAGTCTTGTCGAGGCGCTGGAATCGGATGACGACCAGGCTGCCCGCGCCGCTCGGGCCGACCTGCAAGAACAGCTCACTTTGCTCGAGGGAAGCACTTCAGATGCTCTCCTGGGGAGGGTTGCAGAGACGCTCGGGATCGCGGCGGGAGGGCTGATCAGGGAGGTCCTCGTCGATCTGGAATCAGCTGACCCCGACAATGCTGATGCTCTGGAGTCAGCGCGGTCGGTCGAGGCCCGGCTCATTGAATTCGAGTCCCAGATCGAGAAGGCACAGGAGATCGAACCACAGCTTTTGGTGAGCCCGTTCGATGTGAGTGTCAAGACCCTGAACGCCTTCCCTTCCGAACCGGCAGTCTTCTACTCGCCGGGAGTGCTCATGCTCTTGGTTCAGCATCTCGCCGTCACCTTCGCAGCCCTGTCGCTTGTCCGGGAACGACAGTTGGGGGTCACTGAGATCTTCCGGGTCTCGCCTCTGTCGATCTCAGAGTTTCTCACCGGCAAGTACATCGCTTTCGTGTTGATCGTGGGCACAGTCGCGCTTGCCCTCACCGGTCTTATGTTTGCGTTTGGCGTGCCTATCGGGGGAGCCGGCTGGCTCTACCCCGTAACCGTGATGCTGGTGTTGTTGGCCTCGCTCGGCCTGGGTTTTGTGATTTCGGCGGCCTCCCAAACCGATAGCCAGGCGATCCAGTACGCGATGCTGGTGCTCCTCGTATCCATATTCTTCACCGGGTTCATCATCCCATTGGACCGCCTGCTTTCCCCGGTTCAGGTTGTCTCGTTCCTGCTTCCGGCGACGTTCGGAATCACTGCAGTGCATGACATCCTCTTCCGGGGTGCGACCCCCGATCCGGAAATCCTCGCTGGCCTCGCCGGCTACGTGGTGGTGATGAGCGCCCTCGCCTGGTTCTTCGCCAGGAGAGACGTGATGTCCGCTGCAGACTGACTCTTGCAACGAGTGTCCCGTTTAGTCAGGGCGGTCTCCGGGAAATCATTGCCCGTTGACCTTCGGTAACTACCCGAGCCAATCAAAGGAATGAATATGAGAAATAGAAGTGTGCTGGTGCTGGCACTCACCGGATTGCTGTCCCTCGTAGCGTGTGGAGACACGAGCCTCACGGTGACTACAGCCGATTTCGGGACGGTGACGACCGGGGACCCGATTGGAGACGACGTAGCCAACGACCTCGCTTCCACAGTCGCGGCGGTTCAGGCCGAGGTCGACGACCTCACCACAGAGGTGCAGAACGCGGGCGCTGCTGCTGAGTTGGAACGGGCGTGGAATGCCCTGCAGGCCGAGCTTCTGGCGGCTGCCGCGGCCATTCGCGACGATGGCACCATCGACGGGTCCGCGGTGCAGGAAGAGATCGACGCCTTCCAGACTCAACTCGATTCCCTCGGAGACGAAGCCGAGCCGGCCCTGACGGAGGCGTGGGAGACCCTCCGCGACCGGCTGCAAAGTCTGATGTCGTAGGACGGGCTCGTGGCAACAGAGGGGGGGCCGTGTTCACGGTCGCCCCTCTCGCGAAGATACGAGTCAGGGAAAGGGGCATGGAGCCTTCGGCCTGGAGTTAAATGTGCCTATTGAGGACTTACATCACTCCCCGGTCTGAGCCCTGCTCCTGTGCTCACAGGGATTCCTGCCTGCGGTTTGCCGGGTGGTGGTCGCGCCGGTGAAGCGGTATTCGATCACCCGGCTCGGTCGACCGTTCGACTTCAGTAGGACTTCCAATCGGATCAGTCTCTTTGGCCCAGCATTGGTCGGTCTTGGGTTCCTGGGATGGGATCTCGCTATCGGCAATTCGCCTGACTACGTCGGGGCGCTCTGGACGTCGATAACGGCATTTCTCGCATGGGCGGCAGCGCGGGAACTCGATCCCGATCGCCCGCACACCGCAACGCTCGCAATGGTCTTGGCCGCGCTGGCTGCAGTCACCGGTTTCTGGGAGGTGCCCCTGGGGGTTTCGACTGCCGCCCTGCTCGGATTGCGAGTGCTGTCCGGCACGGTGGGTGGCGATCTGAAGCCTGTCGACTTGGTTGTGATCGTCGGTCTGGCGGCGTTCGCCGGAACGCGAATCGAGGGGTGGGTGGTTGTCTTGCTTCTCGTCCTCGGGGTTCTCGACTCGAGGCCGCCCGGTTACCTGTTTGCGCTCCCCGCAATGGTGGTCGGAGCAGGGCTTGGCGCCTATTTGGCGGGCGTGGGATTGCCAGGAGGCTCGATATCTGACCAGGTCTATCTCTGGGCACTGGTCACGGTTGTTGCAATTCCCCTTGCGGTGCGCCGGACCAAGATCCGCTCTCGAACCGACATCTTCGAACACCCGATTCGGTGGCCGAACGTGAGGGCGGCCCGGGTAATGGCCGGATTTGTCGTCGTGGGGGGCCTCCTCGCCTCCACCGCAAACGAAGTGGTGTTGCTTGTCCCGGTGCTGGCCGCTCTGGTGGCGACCGCATTGGCCCGGACCTTCAGACCGGTGTGAGCGGTGACTCCCGTCCCGACATCGGGAGTCGGGACGGGAATGGCTTTCACCGTCTACTAGCTGACGCCAGCGGAGATTGCCTCACGGTTCGAGGCCTCGATGCTCACCTTGCGTGGCTTCGACTCCTCACGCATGGGGACGGTGACGGTGAGGACACCGTTGTCGTATTTGGCCTCGACCTTCGCTGTGTCGAGGGAGTCTGCCAGACGCACCTGACGGCTGTGATGTCCGGTCGGGCGCTCCCTCAGCAACCAGTTGACATCTTCGAGGTCCTCGATGCGTCTTGACGCGGTGACGGTGAGAGTGTTGTTCTCGATGGAAAGGTCGACGTCTTCGGGATCGACATCGGGGAGGTCGAATCGAAGGGTGTAATTCCCATCCTTCTCATAGGCGTCCATGGGCATGATCCCACCGCGCCAACGACCGCCGAACTGGGTCATTGCACGTTCGAGTTCTTCGACGCTCACGGTGGCGGTGCCGAGTTTGCCGACGACGA
>JBHJOQ010000113.1:0-5869 GCA_050329555.1 Acidimicrobiia bacterium
TTTCAACCCTACCGGGGGGGCCGTCAGATGAAGGCGGTATCGGGGTCGTCCGGGCTGGGATTGTGGATCGCTCGAGGACTCGCACAGAAGATGGGCGGAGATCTCACCTACCGACGGCATAGCGACCAGACCCTTTTCGAGTTTGTGCTACCAGCAGCTGACGATGTCAAGCCGACAAGCCCGGCATCGGCTCTGATCTCGTCATCGCACTGAGAGAAAACTCAATCACCGACGCCGAGATCCACTAAATAGGCCTCGTCGGCGAGGTCAGTCTCCCATGCTCGGATATCTCTGATCTCGCTCGCGATATGAGCGAGCTCTTCTCGAATCCCGTCGACGTCGACGGGACGGGTGAAATCGGCGAGAAAACGGCTGAGCGCGTCGATTCGCTCTGCCACCGCCTGCTCCCGTTGGAGCACCTCCTCGACGCTGGACGCGAGGCAGGGTGCCTCCACCATCAGAACGGACAATAGGCTTCCCGCAGATCCCGACGCGGCACGTTGCTCATGGATGCTTGCCCCCAACTCTTCCAAAGCAGCTAACAGGTCGCCCAGCCAGGCGTCGGATCGTCCCAGAGCCGGCGACCCCGAAGACGTCGACCTTTCCATCGAGAACAACACTCTCACTGTCACTGCGTCACGACGCATCGAGGACCTCGAAGATGTCAACTGGTTGTTGAGAGAGCGCCCGACCGGCCATCACAGCCGTCAGGTGCGTTTGGCGGACTCTCTCGACACGGGGAAGGTAGGGGCGAATTACGACAACAGTGTCCTCACCGTCACCGTCCCCATGCGTGAAGAGTCGAAGCCACGCAAGGTGAGCATCGAAGCCTCGAACCGTGAAGCAATCTCTGCCGCAGTCAGCTCGTAGACGGCCAACGTCACTCCCGTCCCGGCCCCGACGCCGGGACGGGAGTCGCCGCTCACAGAGGTCGGAATGTCCGTATCAACGCGGTCGCCACCAGAGCGGCCAGCACCGGGACGAGCAACACCACATCGTTTGCGGTGGAGGCGAGGAGGCCCCCGACGACGACGAATCCGGTCATTACCCGGGCTGCCCTCACATTCGGCCAACGAATCTCATGATCGAAGATGTCGGTTCGAGAGCGGATCTTGGTCCGGCGCACCGCAAGTGGAATCGCAACAACCGTGACCAGTGCCCAGAGATAGGCCTGGTCAGATATCGAGCCTCCCGGCAATCCCACGCCCGCCAAATAGGCGCCAACCCCTGCTCCTACCACCATGGCGGGGAACGCAAACAGGTAACCGGGCGGCCTCGAGTCGAGAACGCCGAGGACGAGAAGCAGGACAACCACCCACCCCTCGATCCTCGTTCCTGAGAATACCGCCAGACCGACGATCACAACCAGGTCGACAGGCTTTAGATCGCCGCCTACCGTTCCGGCCAGCACCCGCAGTCCGAGCAGGGCGGCAGCCGAAACCCCCAGTGGCACATCCCAGACCCCGGTGACGGCTGCCATCGCGGCCAGGACCATTGCGAGCGTTGCTGTTTGCGGGCGATCGGGGTCGAGTTCCCGCGCTGCTGCCCATGCCAGAAATGCCGTTATCGAAGCCCAGAGCGCCCCGACGTAGTCGGGCGTATCGCCCATTGCGAGGTCCCATCCCAGGGACCCGAGACCGACCACAGCGGGGCCCAAGAGACTGATCCGGTTGGAGGTCCTGCTCAAGTCGAACGGTCGACCGAGACGGGTGATCGAATACCGCTTCACCGGCGCGACCACCACCCGGCAAACCGCAGGCTCGGCGAATTCCAGTGAGGGCAGGAGCAGGGCTCAGACCACGGTGTGATGAAAGTCCTCGATAGGCACATTTAACTCCAGGATGACTCATCCACCCCTCTTTCCACGAACCGTATCTTCGCGAGAGGGGGGACCGTGAACACGGTCCCCCCTCTGTTGCCACGAGCCGGTCCTACGACATCAGACTTTGCAGCCGGTCGCGGAGGGTCTGCCACGCATCCATCAGAGCGGGCTCGACTTCATCGCCGAGGGAATCGAGCTGTGTCTGGAACGCATCGACCTCTTCCTGCAGCGAGGACCCGTCGATGGTGCCGTCGTCGCGAATTGCCGCGACAGCTGCCAGAACCTCGGCCTGCAGGGCGTTCCACGCCCCTTCCAACTCAGCGGCCGCAGCTGAGTTCTGTACCTCCGTGCTGAGTTCGTTGACCTCGGCCTGAACCGCAGCGACAGTGGTAGCGATGTCGTTGACTACGTCATCTCCGCCAGTCGGGTCCCCGGTCGTGACTGTTCCAGATTCGAACGTCGTCTCCGTGAGATCCGTGTCTCCGCATGCTGCGATTAACAGCAATCCGGTGAGTGCCAATACCAGCACACTTCTACTTCTCATATTCATTCCTCTTGATTGGTTTGAGTGGGTGCCGAACGGCCCCGGTTTAGTTTTCCCGAAGAATGGCCTGGCTAAACGGACGGTTGTTTAAAGAGGTTCAGTCTGCAGCGGACATGACGTCTCTCCTGGCGAAGAACCAGGCGAGGACACTCATCAGTACCGCGTAGCCGACAAGCCCGGCGAGGATTTCCGGATCTGGGGCCGAACCCCGGAAGAGGATGTCATGCACGGCGGTGATACCGAACGTAGCCGGAAGCAGGAACGAGACGACCTGGACCGGGGCAAGCAGGCGGTCCAATGGGATGATGAAGCCGCTGAAGAAGATAGATACCAGGAGCACCAGCATCGCGTACTGGATCGCCTGGCTATCGGTTTGGGAGACCGCCGAAATCATGAAGCCCAGGCCGAGCGAGGCCAATAACACGAGCATGACAGTTGCGGGGTAAAGCCAGCCGGATCCCCCGAAAGGCACACCGAACAGATACATCAGGCCGGTGAGGGCAAGGGAGACTGTGCCCACGATCATCACGAAAGCGACGTACTTGCCGGTGAGGAACTCTGAGATCGACAGAGGCGAGACCCGAAAGACTTCGGTGACTCCCAACTGTCGTTCCCGAACAAGCGACAGGGCAGCGAAGGTCACGGCGAGATGCTGAACCAGGAGCATGAGCACACCAGGCGAGTAGAAGACGGCCGGTGCGGAAGGGAAGGCGTTCAGGGTCTTGACACTCACATCGAATGGGCTGACCAGGAGCTGCGGGTCCATATCCTGTGCCTGTTCGAGCTGGGACTCGAATTCGAGAAGCCGGGTCTCAACCAACCGCGCCGACTCCAGAGCACCGGCATTGTCAGGATCAGTCGAGTCCAGATCGACTAGAACCTCGCCGATCAGCCCGCCTGCCGCAATCCCGAGGGTTTCTGCAACTCTTCCCAGTAGGGCATCCGAGGTACTTCCCTCGAGCGAACTGAGCTGTTCTTGGAGTTCGGCCTGGACGTCGCGAGCAGCCTGGTCGTCATCAGATTCCAATGCTTCAACAAGGCTCCCCGCAGTCGTAGTGAGTCCCGATGCCGGGTCTTCTACGGCCTTCGAACCCTCCTGCGCCTCCCCGACGATGGCAGCCAGAACCTGTCGGTTCACCTCATCGACCGAGAGGGTGGCGAGCAGTCCGATGCTCTGCCGGATGATCGGGTCGACCTGTTCGTGGACAACGGTGAACTCCGCTTGTTCACCGCTTTCGATGGTCTCCAGCGCATTGGTAGGGGCGATGATCAAGAGATCGACCTCCTTGCGTTCCAATCGGTCGAAACCAGCCTCTTGGTCGGTGGTCGTGCCCACGAGATCGATACTGGACCCGAATGCGTCGCCGAGCCCTTCGATATCAGTGGCCAGTCCGGCGTCGTCGCTCTCGAGGACGAGCAAGGTCCGGAATGGGTCGGTCTCTTCGGTGTAACCGAATCCGAAGATCAGAAGTATCAGAAACGGACCGACCACCAGCGACATGATCAGCCTCGGCTGTCGCAAAACCGACCTCAACTCTTTGCGTACGAAGCCTCCGGTGCGGATGAAGTTGGCGACGAAACCCTGTTTTACGGACACTCAAACCACCGCTTCAGAACTGTCCGAACCCTCTTCGTAGCTACCGGAAAGCTGTTCCACCAACTCGACGAAGACGTCGTCGAACGGTGGGGAGAAGGCCTCAGCTCGTTCGATCTCGACCCCGTTCCCCGACCCCCACTCAAGGATCTTCGGGACGGTCACTCCCGGGTCATCGACCACGATCCGCACGCTGTGATCATCGACCACCCGCGGGGCTCCATCCGACGTCAGGTTCGTCAGGAAGTCCATTGCCGCAGCCGAGATCGGCGCCACAAACGCAACGTCGACCGGTTCGCCACCGAAAGCCCGTCGTCTCAGACCCTGCGGCGTGTCGACAATGAGGATCCGGCCATCGGCAAGAACCGCGACGTGGTCGCAATACACCGCCTCACCGACATACTGGGTGGTCACAACCAGGGTTCGTCCCGACTTGGCCAGGTAGTCGAACCTGTCCCACAACTTCCTCCGTAGAACAGGGTCGAGCCCGGCCGTGGGCTCATCGAGAAAGACCAGCTCCGGGTTGTGGATCAGCGTCGAGGCAAGGGCGATCCTCCGCTTCTCCCCACCCGACGATGCCGCCGGCAATCGATCGGCGGCGCTTTCGAGTTCGAGGAAGTCGATGAGCTCTTCGATCCGCTCTCTTCGGGCCGTGCGGCGCATCCCGAACAACGAACCAGCAAAATCGAGGTTCTGACGCAAGGTGAGGGCCGGATAGAGGATCGAGTCTTGAGGCATGTATCCCAATCGGGCCCTGGTCTCCCTTTAGAAATTCACCGGCCGCTCCCCGAACACTTCAGCGGTCCCCGACGAAGGGTTGAGCAATCCGGCGAGGAGACGAACCGTGGTCGTCTTGCCCGAACCGCTCGGACCGATCAAGCCGAAGATGGTTCCCGACTCGACTTCCAGGTCGACGTCGAAGAGTCCGGTGTCGCCGTTGAAATTCTTCGTCAGCTCATTTGCTCTAATTGCGCTCTGGGGTGTTTCATGCGCGCGAGCAGTGCTGTCGGGGGTTTCCATGGCCGACGCAGGTACCCGACCGGGCTGGGCCTCAAACCGTTTGCGTCCCAGGTTCTAGGGGTACGCGACTGGCTCATGATCAGAACCTGGAGTCCGGCGCAGGTCGGTCGAACTTTACATGTGACTGGATACGTGGCGACAGTCACGAGCATCATCGCCCTGGTGTTCGGATTGTTGATGCTCCAGGTCGGCGCTCGTGACATCCACGCCACCATCGATGTGTCTGGTGAAGCGATTAATGCAATTGTCGACACCGTGGACGTGGTCGAAGACGCAACATCTGAGATACGCTCCGGCCTCGATGCCGCAGCCGACAGCGTCTCCGGAGTTGCGGCGACCGCGGTCGCCGGCGCGGCGAACATCGAGGAAGTAGCCACCTTCCTCGAAACCGACCTCCCGGCCAACCTCGAGGCAATCAGTGGCGCTATGCCCGCCGCGATCCAGGCCGCCGGGGCAATCGACGGAGCTCTCCGCGCCCTCAGTTTTGTGGGAGTGAGCTACTCCCCAGAGCAACCCTTCGATGAATCTCTCCGAAGCGTCGAGACGGCCCTCGCAGACTTGCCCGACGACCTGCGCACACAGAGTGAGTCGCTGCGAGAACTGGTGCCGGCAGCCACCGGGCTGGCCGGAGAGGCCGACAAACTCTCTCTTGCCCTGACCCGACTGGGGAACGACCTCGAGACGCTCGAAGGGATCACAGAGACTTATGACGCCATTCTTACCGAAGCCAGCGTCACGATCGATCGAACAGCATCGACGCTGGGCCGGACCTTGTGGCTCCTGCGACTCACGCTGATCGCCATGACAATCGCCGGGGTTGCGGTCGGCTTGGGACTGATTGCGATGAGCCGGTTCATCGAGCTCGATGTCGGCTTCGCCAGCACCCGAC
>JBHJOQ010000096.1:0-5434 GCA_050329555.1 Acidimicrobiia bacterium
TCGGGAGAGAACCCGGCGATGTATCTCTTCAGGTTCTTGGCGAGGTTGTCGGGGTCGTCGAGGAGGCGTTTGAAGTCGAGCGGGCTCGAATTGTAGAACTCATGGCCGTAGACACGACGGGCAGTGGAAACGTAGCCGGTCTCCTTTCCCTCCATGCCGTCGAACTTCTCGATGGCGGTGAGGAACTCGGCCTTCTTCGGAGTCAGCACCGCGTCGAGACGACGGAGCACGGTGAACGGGAGCACCACCTTCTGATACTCGGATTGTTTCAGGTCACCGCGGAGCAGTTCTGCCACCGACCAGATCAGCGCTGAGTTGTTGTTGACCGCGTCCTTCGCCACTCGCCCTCCAGAGGGAGTCTTGTCCGTCCGTTGGAGACTATGCCATATCGGTCCAACAGATTCAGATATCGAACCAGCGACCGAACAACTCGGACTCACGGTCTCTTGAAGATGGAGTGGTCGCCAACGCGCCGCCACTTGATACAGGGGACCGTCCGTCCGTCCTCGTCCACAACCGTGGTCCACTCCCAGGTGGCTCGACCATCGGGACCGGAAAAACTCCAAGTCATCTCAAACAAGCCTTTGGCACTCTTGATCGGCTTAACCCTCAGGGAGGAGGGCCAATTGAATGATCCGGTTTCCACAACTCGATCGGCCGCATTGCTGAAGTCCAACGCAGCTTTACGAAAGAGCGTCTTTTCCTGAGAGGTCAGCCTTTCATAGTCAGACCGGAAGGCGTCAGACCGTCGATACCGCACGAGCTATCGGATCAGTTATCGAGATCGGCGAGAAAGTCTTCGACGTTGTCGAAATCGCGAAAGCGGCCAGCTGCGAAATCGGCGTCTGCTTCACGCTCCATTTTTTGCCAGCGCTCGGTCCAGAACCAGGCTTGATCGGGGTCGATGACGATCTTGGGTGTAATAACGATTCGGCCGTCAACAACCTCGAACTCGAGAATGTCCCCTGCCTTGAGTTCGATCGCCTCGCGGATCTCGGCCGGGATCGTCAACTGGCCCCTCTCCCGCATCGTCGTTGAAAGTGTCATACTTTCAGAATATCAGATATTCCTACGATCACAACCGAGACGTTCAGACAGTGGTCAAAGGCTGCCCTCCGTCAGGTACTTCTCCCAGAGGGCCATTGCTTCACTACCGGAGAGGTCGGCGAGATGGACCGGTGAAGCCCCGGCGGTGTAGATGAGCCGGTCCCGTAACCAGCGCGGAATCGGGTCGGCTAGCGGCGGGTCCGGGGTTGCCTCGATACCTGCCTTCGGTGCCAACATGGAAACTATCTGACCGAGAGCGTGGCTGAGAGGCGTGTCTCCCATGGCATCGATACGTCGTTCCAATTCGGCGTAGACCTCTGAGTCGGCGCGGGCGCCCGCGGCCCAGACCTCGGCGACGTCGATCGTCTCTTCGTCGACCACACGCCATACGATGCGCCAGTGGCGGGCACCAACGACCAGCTTCCGATAGCCGACCAACGCACCGAGTAGCGGCTCCCCCGCATACGGGTTCCGCTCTAGCAATAGGCACTTCTTCAGTATGGAGCGGACGATTTGGGGGTCTTTGCGCTGGAGTTGCTGCAGGTCGCCCAGGGCGGCGTCGGTGAAGCGAACTAAAGCCATCCCGCACGTTCACGCGGTGTCGTCGTCGCCGTCTTCCAACTCGGAACGGGTGAATCCCAGGCTTTCGATGACTTCGTCCAGGGTGCTCCGGCGGCCGTCGTCGGTAGCGGTACGGGCGAGGACCATCGCCGCGGTGCGCAGTTCAGACTCGAAAGCGTCGATGGAACGCATCCGGTCGGCACTGACAACGACGGCTGCGGGGCGGCCATGACGTTCGACAATGACGGTGGTGCCCGACTCGGCCTCGGCAACCACACGCGACAACCCACGTCGGGTCGCCTCGGTGACGGATAGAACGGATTCGGTGCGCGAAGCCATAAACCGAAAGTATATAGATTTCTCGATAGAAATACAAGCCTATCGCCAGCCGAGGGCGGGGGCCACGTATTTGAGGATGCCCACCAGGGCGTGGGCGTCGGGCTTGTCGCGTGACCGCACGGGTCACAGGGGTCTGGACTTGGATATTCGAATCTACAAATCATCAGGCCATGAAGCACCAATGGCCCCACATCCTGTCATTCGTCTGTGTCGATGTGTATCCAGGGGGCAAGGACATCTTGCTGGTTTCCCGGGAGGACGGCGACTGGAGCTTCCTCTGTGGCTAGACGCATCCGGAGAGTCTTGACCAGTTCCAGCTGATCGGGATGTCCCATCTACTCGAGCGGGACCCGACGTTACGTCAAGTGCTCAACCTGCATAGGAATCAATGGGCTGAACGCCGGGAACTCGGCGGACGGTGGGAACGGGTCCCAACATCCCAGCTAACGTAGTAACATTGCTACATAGCCTGGAGGGAACATCGGAAGAACTATGACCAGCAGGGAATTCAATCAGGACACCGGCGGCGCCAAGAAGGCGGCCGAAGATGGTCCTGTCTATATCACCGATCGGGGTAAGCTGGCTCACGTTTTGCTCACGTTCGAGGATTACGCAAGATTGTCCGACAACGGGAAGTCTTTGGTGGACCTCCTTTCTGCAACTCCAGGCGTCGGCGACATAGATTTCGAGATCCCCAAATTCGAAGACCTCGCAGAGCCAGCCGCATTCGATTGATGTTCCTGCTCGACACCAACATCGTCTCTGAACTGCGAAAGGTAAGGGCGGGAAAAGCGAATCCTGGAGTTGTGGAATGGGTCCGCCAGACACCTACCTCGACCACATTCCTTTCCGCTCTCTCTCTTCACGAGCTGGAGACCGGAATCCTGCGGGCCGAGCGGTCCGACCCGGACAAAGGGGCAATCCTGAGAGCTTGGCTCGAAAATGATGTGAAGGCGAGCTTCGATCGCCGAGTGATTTCTGTTGACGGATCTGTCGCTATCGCAGCGGCCCCGTTTCATGTCCCCGACAGGGCACCCCTCGCCGATGCCCTCATCGGGGCCACGGCTCTGGTTCATGGAATGCATGTGGTCACCCGAGATGAGGCCGATTTTCGTCGATTCTCAGGAGTGCGGGTAGTCAACCCCTGGACCTGAGGTCCGTCGACGACCCCTATCGCCAGCCGAGGGCGGGAGCCACGTATTTGAGGATGCTCTCCAGGGCGTGGGCGTTGTAGTCGACGCCTAACTGGTTGGGAACGGTGAGGAGCAGGGTGTCTGCTGCGGCGATCGCCTCGTCCTCGGCGAGTTGCTTGACGAGGACGTCGGGCTCGTCGGCGTAGGAACGGCCGAAGATCGCCCGGGTGTTCTCGTCGATGTAGCCGATCTGATCACTGTCGGACCGGCCGCCGCCACCGAAGTAGACACGATCGCGGTCGTCGACCAGGGCGAAGATGCTCCGGCTCACCGACACTCTCGGCTCCCGTTCGTGGCCGGCGGCCGCCCAGGCTTCGCGATAGACGTCGATCTGCCGTTTCTGCTGGATATGGAGCGGCTCCCCGCTCTCATCGAACTTCAGAGTCGAGGTCTGCATGTTCATCCCCAGCTCCGCCGCCCAGACGGCGGTGTCGTCGGAGCCCGAACCCCACCAGATCCGCTCCCTGAGGCCGGGTGAGTGGGGTTCGATACGAAGCAAACCCGGCGGGTTGGGGAACATCGGGCGTGGATTGGGTTTAGCGAACCCCCGACCCTCCAGCATCATCAGATATGCCTCGGTGTGACGTCGGGCCATGTCGGCGTCTGTCTCCCCTTCTTCGGGTTCGTAGCCGAAATAGCGAAACCCGTCGATCACCTGCTCCGGTGAGCCGCGGCTGATACCCAGTTGGAGACGCCCACTGGCGATGATGTCGGCGGCGCCGGAATCCTCCACCATGTAGTGGGGGTTCTCATAGCGCATGTCGATGACGGCGGTGCCGATCTCGATGGTACTGGTCCGGGCGCCGACCGCCGCGAGGAGCGGGAACGGTGAAGCGAGTTGCTGGGCGAAGTGGTGGACCCGGTAGTAGGCGCCGTCGACACCGAGATCCTCAGCCGCTTCTGCCAGCTCGATCGATTGGAGGAGAGAGTCAGCGGCGGTCCTGACCATCGAGTGCGGGGAGTCCGACCAGTGGCCGAAGGACAGAAAACCGATCTTCTTCACGTCAGCGATGCTAGAGGCACCTGGTTGCTTCAAGTCCGCCAGTAGAAGCCGCGCTCCTCGCCTACCGGTACCTCCGGCTTCGACCCGGGCTCACCGTCGCCACGCACATACCCGTAACCACGGAGGCTCCCCAGCACGACCAGGCCGAGGAGGAAGCCGAGGACAGCGGCGAGGATGTAGTCGCCGGTTGTCATCATGTAAGGAGGATCGAACAGGTTGGCCATCCCAATGGCCACAACCACTCCCAGGCCCGCAAAAACGAAAGGCCCCAGCCACTGCCACGGGCTCCTCTTCCGGGAACGGTCATTGCTCACATCGCGAGCCTACCCCTGCATCCGGCCTGATTCTGTAGCCGGGTTCGGCTACTTTCGAAGCCATGCCTACCTATCTCGTCCTGCTCCGGGGGATCAATGTCGGGGGGAACAAACGGATCAAGATGGGCGACCTGAGAGATGCCCTGATTGCTGCAGGCATCGAGGATCCCCGGACGCTTCTGCAGACCGGGAACGTCGTCGTCGAGTCCAATGCAGACACGGCGGCTTTGGTCGACATCGTCGAAACGACCATCCAGTCGACCTTCGGGTTCCAGAGCACGGTGATAGTGAGGACTGCCGATGAGTTCCGGGAAGTCGTCAAAAACCACCCGTTCAGTGCCGAACAGATCGAAGACGGGCGGTTCGCCCACGTTGGTTTCTGCCGGGATGAGCCGGATCGGGACGGCTTTGAAGCCCTGCAGGAAGCCCACGAAGGCCCCGAGGAGATCAAGCTGGTCGGGCGGGAGCTGTTCGTGTACTACCCGGATGGATCGGGGCGTTCCAAGCTGACCAACTCGGTGATCGAGAAACACCTGGGCACCCCCACCACGTCGCGCAACTGGAACACGGTCGAGAAGATCGGGGCGGCGCTGTGAGCGGGACCGGCCTGCGCTAAGTGGCAGCAGATCTCAGTCCCCCCTCCCCACCGGACTACGTCCGGCGGTACTCCTCCCGTTCGGCTCCGCCTCCGGGGGGAGAGACGGGTACCCAGGGTTTCAGAACTCGGCACCCGGGCTCACCAGCCCACAGAACACGGGTGGTGGGTCAGGCGTCGGATACCCAGGGTTTCTGAACACGGAACACGGGCTCACCAGCCCACGGAACCGCGGAACCTGGTGGGTCAGCCGATTACTGCTTCGGCTTCTATTTCTACTTTCCAGCGGGGGTCGAGCATTCCTACCACTACGACCATCGTCGAGGCAGGGCGGATCTCGGAGAAGACTCTGCCGTGTTCGGCGGCGACTGCCTCCCAATCG
>JBHJOQ010000033.1:0-4056 GCA_050329555.1 Acidimicrobiia bacterium
CCGTTCTCCACCCGCCCGAGAACGGCGCCACTGCGCTCGGTTCAACTTCGTGGCCACCACGGACCGTGGCGAAGACGCTACGGCGGATGGTAGATCGAGGGCAGGTACCCACAGATCCGCGCCCCGCAGGCGGTTGGGGTAGACAAGCCGGGGTGACGGGCGTTCTTGATGCCGACGGTGCGCTCGGAGCAATGTCGGACCCCAAGAGCCGGAAGCAGTGGGTGAGAGCCGGTCACGCTGGAAGCTCCGAGAGGACTGAAGGTGACGTCTCGTCCTCATCATCTCCGGGTGCGCCGCCCTCGTTCCCCAGCAACGCACACTCATCACCCCGCAACGGAACTGCCGGATCAGTACGCGGGTGGGTGCTCGATACGTCCTGGGCGGTGCGACCGGCTACTTCTGGCAGGAGGTGGGGTGAACCCACTGCCACCGATTGCGTGCTCATGGTGCACAGAACGAGGGGTCCTGCTCACGAAGCGGAGACTGGACGGATCCAGGTGTGTGAGCCAAGCCGAGGACATAGGATCTCGGTTGTGACGAGATCGGACACATCGAGTGCTTGCGGGGTCATTGTCAGCAGTCTGTTCGGATCGGACAAGTCGTCGGTCGTCGAGGAGATCGCCGACCTACTTGACGTCGCTCATCGACGCTGGCAACGTTTGAGCCCTGCCCTGGTCGGGGTGGTGTTGCCGGACCGGCGGGTAGCTGAGAGTAGGGACCGGAAGGTTCCGGGTTGGCTGCGGCATCTGTTCTGGAACGTCGATGTCGACAAGCTCGACGTGAACAGGGACGGCGCGTTCATCGCCGGCCGGGTGTTGGCGAGCGCGGATGCGCAGGCCCATGCCTGGGCGGCGACGACCTTGCCTTCAGACGCTTTCCTGGCCGCGGCTTCCCAGCGGGGTCTCGATCGTCGCCGGGCTGCGTTGGCTCGCAACCTGGCCGCGCACCGCGGCTCATGAGCGAAATACCATCCCATCTCCGGGCCGTCCTTCCCGCGTCCACTCGAGCGGTCTGGCTGGCGTTGGTAGGTAACCTGCCGCCAGGCGCCTACCTCGTGGGAGGTACCGGTATCGCCGCCCACTTGAGTCACCGGGAGAGCAGGGACCTCGACTTCTTCGTCGGTGAGAGCTTCGACCCGGCCCGGCTGGCCGTATCGCTGGAGCAGTTGGGAAGGTTCGTCGCCACCCAGATAGAACCGGGAACGCTCAACTGCTATCTCGAAGACGTCAAGATCCAGTTCCTCGACGCCACCGACCAGCATCCAGTGCAGCAGCCCCAGATCATCGGCGGGATCCCGGTGGCCGGGTTGCGTGACCTGTTGGCCTCGACACTCGAAGTGGTCGGCGACCGAGGTGAGCTGCGGGACTACTTCGACCTGATGGTTCTTGAACAGCAGGAAGGTCTGAGAGTGGAAGAAGGCCTATCCGTGTTCACTGAGCGGTACCGGCCGGCCACACCCGAAGCGGCGGTGTTGCACATTGTCAGAGGACTCGGCTATTTCGACGATGTGGCCGACGATCCCGGCCTCCCCGTGGGGCGCCGGGAGATAGAGGGCTACTGGACGAGCAGGCAACCAGAGATCGTCGCCTCCTTGGGCTGGCTCACAGGGCGGGGACGACAGCAGGGCATCGAACGTGGACCTGAGCTGTCACTGTAAGGGCCTCCGCTACCCGCAACGCCGGGGGCTAGCCTAGCCGGAAGGTCGGGTCGGACCTCGTTTGGCGATCTTCTCGGTGACGGTCCGCACGGACTCGGGCAGGACATGGGCGTAGGTCGTCATCAGCATGTCGGGCCTATGCCCGAGAATGTCGGCTGCTGCTCTGATATCTCCGATGTCTGAGGCGTGGCGGACCATGTGTGTTGCGGCGGTGTGCCGCAGTCCATGCGACGAGAACCGCGGGACATCCGCCTTGGCAACCAGGCGGGCAATCGCTACGAAGGCAAGATGACCCCGCTCGATGCGGGGTCATCTTGAGGCGTTTCCCCTGGTAGTGATCAGGATTTGCCTTGCGCGCTCGGGAGGACTTGAACCCCCAACCTCCTGATCCGTAGTCAGGCACTCTATCCAATTGAGCTACGAGCGCGGGAGACACCAAGGATAACGGCGCATCGAGAGTTTCGAGAACCCACGAGTATCGGCCTGCAGGTCGCGAAAATTTTTCGAACTGCAACCCCGGTTTCGGTTTACATCTGGGGCCAATCGGGTATTGTCCCTATCGCAAGGACCTGTGAGCCTTTTGGTGAGCTGGGTGTTCCCCGGCTGAGAAGTTCGCCATTGAGTGAACGAGCCATCGAACCTGATCCGGTTAATTCCGGCGCAGGGACAAGGTTTGCGGGTCCTTGCTTTTTGTCTGCCGCCTGAGCCTGCCGGCGTTCGACTCTCACCCCAGGGGCCTTCAAATGCTGCGATTCGGATGCTCCGGCCCCACTGCAGTGCCTGCCAGTTTCGTTCCTCGGAAACCAACACCACCGACGAGGAGGCGACCATCGAGTGGGTAAACCCGTTGTCGAGCCCGACACCTCCCCCTGAAAGCGTCTGCGAGGCACCATCTCGGGTCGGCCGAAGATCAACGGAAGGTCAGCTGGCCCTCGTTGTCGCCCAGCGTCTGGGCACGCTCCAGCCACCTGACCACGTCACGAGGGGTTATCAAGCCCAGAACCTGACCATCTTCCACCACCACGACCCGGCCAACCTCGCCCTGCATGAGCTTGGGGACCACATCGCCAACCGAGTCTGTAGCGCGCACGGTGCACACCTCCGACAGCGGCGACGAGACGTCTTCGATCGGGGTCCCCTTCCACTTCTCCCTCGGCAACTCGCGGATCGAGGACATGCTCACCAAGCCGATAGTCTCCCCGGCTGAGGTCACAGGAAAAGCGCTGTGGTTGTGCTGAAGGAAGTAGCGGTCAACTGCCTCGTCGACGTCGATCCCGGCTGGGATTTCGATGATATCGCGGATCATTAGCCGCGATGCCGGCACCTCGCGCATGGTTGTCTTTATCTGCAAGTGCACCAGCGATGCAAGTGCTGCCTGACTCAGGAACCATCCGATAGCGACGAACCACAGTCCGCCGACAAGTTGTCCGAGAAGGACGACTTCGAGAACGCCAATAACGACGATGATTCCTCCGAGCACCCTTCCTGCCCCGGATGCGATCCGGGTTGCCTTGAGCAAATCTCCGCTCGACCGCCATATCAACGACCGGAGGACCCGCCCTCCGTCGAGCGGGAAACCGGGGAGGAGGTTGAAAACGGCGAGCAGGAGGTTGACCCAGCCGAGGTAGCCGGTGGCGAAGGCAAGGGCACCTGTCCCGAACGCGACGCTCGCCATCCAAAAGAGGGCCGCGATAGCAAGGCTCGAAATCGGCCCCACGGCGCTGACGATCAACTCATCGGTAGGCTCGTTGGTCTCCAGGTCAGCGTGTGTCGCCCCGCCGAAGAGGAAAAGGGTTATCCCCTTGACTTCGATTCCCCGGGCCAGCGCAACCCATGAGTGGGTCAATTCGTGAATCAGGACGCTGCCAAAGAAGAGGGCCGCCATCACCACGGCAAGCAGAACGCGGCCGGTCCCGGCCAACGTCTCGAACTGATTGGAGAGTAGGACGAAGAAGGAATACCCCACCAACAGGGCAATGATGGCCCAAGACGGATCGATCCGGATTTCGACGCCTCCGAGACGGCCTATCTTCCATGAGTTCCCTTGCAACAAGATCGTCTCCCAGGTTTCTGGCGATTCTACCTGGTTCTGCCTTCTCCATCCGGGGCCAATGCGGTGAACGCCGACCAACGCCGTGTCCACTTGTAGCAAGGCTCAAACGTCAAACTGGTTGTCACCGAAGCCCCCGGACACTCACCCGATTGGTGCGGGAAGTAGCACCCTTGCTGTTTGTCTGCCGCCTGAGCCTGCCGGCGTCGACTCTCACTCCAGGGCTTTCAAATGCTGCGATTCGGATGCTCCGGCCCCAATGCAGTGCCTGCCAGTTTCGTTCCTCGGAAACCAACACCACCGACGAGGAGGCGACCATCGAGTGGGTAGACCCGTGGTCGAGCCCGAC